>JAGBSQ010000127.1 GCA_017631775.1 Clostridia bacterium
ACCTCTAAACAAATCGGGAGTAGCATAATAGCGGCTATAATAATTGCCGTTAATTTGTAAAAGAATTTCTTCATATTCATCACCTCACAGCATTTTATGAAGAACGAAGAACAAATATGAAAAGCCACCACACGTTATGTGTGATGGCTTTTGTTTTATTTGGTAGAAAATTGATAAATTGTGGTGTAATCGTATTTTTCGCCCGGATTGAGGACAACATCATCAAAATTGGTGTGATTGATGGCATCGGGCATTTTTTGCGTTTCAAGGCAGAATGCCGCCTGCACGCTTGCAGGACAACCGCCTTTGAGGGGTGCTTCAATCTCCCACATAAAGTTGCCGGTGTAGAACTGAACCGCAGGCTGATTGGTGTAAACCTGCATCAAACGACCGCTGTTAGGTTCATATGCTTCAATGCGAAGCACGGGAGCCTTCGTTTCTCCGCCTGCAAAGCAGAGGCAATGGTCATAGCCGCCCGCAAGCTTCATATCGGGATTTTCAAGATCGAAATCTGCACCAATGGTCTTGGGCTCGCGGAAATCA
Source organism: Clostridia bacterium (assembly GCA_017631775.1). Next base: position 544 of record JAGBSQ010000127.1, read on the forward strand.
AACGGAGTTCCTTCAACCGAACGGATCTCACCCGTGGGAATGAGGTTTTCGTCGGTGGGAATATATCTGTCTGCATCCATTTGTAAAACGTGGTCAAAAATCTTGCCCGAGGAAAATCCGCCAAGATTGAAGTAAGCGTGATTGGTAAGGTTTACGACTGTTTTCTTATCGGTTGTTGCTTCGTAATGAATGGACAATGCATTGGAACGTGTCAAGGTGTAAGTAACCGTTACATTAAGGGTACCGGGATAGTTCTCGTCACCGTCTTGAGAAACGAGGTTGAGAACCAAGCGCGGCTCTTCGCCGTCTTCTGCTTTCGCATTCCAAACCTTGTGCGAGAAACCGACCTTGCCGCCGTGCAAGGAGTTGCTATTGTTGTTTTGGTAGATTTGATACTCGTTTCCGTCAAGTTGGAATTTACCCTTTGCAATGCGATTGCAAACACGGCCAACAAGAGCACCAAGATATCCGGGAGCCAAAACGTAGTCGCGCAAGGAATCGTAGCCTGCAACAACGTCGGTCATGCGACCGAGTCTGTCGGGAACGCAAATCTCAACGATCGCGCCGCCAAACTCGCAAATGCGAACGGTCATTCCTGCCTCATTTTTCAAAAGGTAGTTATAAACGTCGCGACCGTCGTCCATTGTTCCAAAATAATGTTTTGTAATCATTCTTTATTCTCCGTCGTAGCCGTTGGGATTTTTCTTCATCCAGTTTGCAAGGTCTCGGCACATATCGTCAAGGTCGTTCTCCGCCTTCCAACCAAGCACCTCATAAGCCTTGGTGGGATCTGCGTAGCAGGTGTCAATATCACCGGGGCGGCGAGGAGCGATCTTATACGCTACCTTAAGTCCGGTTGCCTTTTCATAGGCAGAAACGATATCGAGAACAGAATATCCCGTGCCGGTACCTACGTTGAAGTATTCTACCTCATTGACCTTTGTTGCACGCTCAAGTGCCTTGAGATGTGCTTTTGCAAGGTCTACAACGTGAATGTAGTCACGTACGCCGGTGCCGTCATGAGTGGGATAGTCATTGCCAAATACAGAAAGATAAGGCAGCTGTCCTGCGGCAACCTTTGCAACGTAAGGCAAAAGATTGTTCGGAATTCCCTTGGGGTTTTCACCGATCAAGCCACTCTTGTGTGCGCCGATGGGATTGAAATAACGAAGAATGGAAATGCTCCAAGAATTATCAGAGATCCAAAAATCCTTGAGGATCTTTTCGATCATCAACTTGGTTTGACCGTAAGGATTGGTAGCAGAGAGATCGAAATCTTCGCGAATCGGTACGCTCTTAGGCGCGCCGTAAACGGTTGCCGAAGAGGAAAATACAATTCTCTTGGCATCATACTTTGCCATCAGCTCGAGCAGATTGAGGGTGCTGAGCAGGTTGTTGTAATAATAGAGACCGGGCATTTGTACAGACTCGCCAACAGCCTTCAGTCCTGCAAAATGAATTGCGGAATCAATATCGGGGTTCTCTTGGAAAACGGTTTCAAGAGCCGCCTTATCGCACATATCGACCTCGTAAACCTTAAAATCCTTGCCGGTAATCTCTTTTACACGCTCGATGGCCTTGGGAGAGCTGTTGCAATAGTTATCAACAACAATAATTTCGTATCCTGCATTCAAAAATTCAACCGCGGTGTGAGAGCCGATAAAACCGGCACCGCCTGTAATCAAAATAGACATTTTATACTTTCCTTTCGAAAATCATCAATCCCAAAGACGTTCGGGGTATTCACCTGCATCGATCAGAGCGCGAAGAGCGTTCTTTACGCGTTCCTTATCCTCGGGATAGGTCACGCCCTGCCATACCGAAGTGGTGGGATATACTTTAACGTCGCAAACGCCACTCTTTTGCTGATCGTCTACGGCAGAAGGCAGATAGTATTCCGCCTTGAGAGGATTGGAACCGATATTGTCAAGAAATTCGGCAAGTCCTGCGTCAAGTTTTTCAAAAATTTCGGGAGTAAAGCCCCAGCAGTTCATGGAAACGATGGTGTCGAACGGAATGTCGACCCAGGTTTCTTCATCTTCTGCAAGATATGCTGCGCAGTCTTCTTTTTTCATGATCTTTGTGCGCTCGGTAACGCTCTTGAGAATGCCGTTTTCGCCAACCTCACATTGGCCGCGAGATACGGTACCGTTTTCGGTAAGGGTGTTGCCAAGAGCAAAACCGACCATGCAGTGGTGTGCAATGCCACCCTCGCAATTTGCAATTTTGAGATGCTTGCCAAGCTGCATAAAGGTATCTCTGCCATAAAAATCGTCGGCATTGATAACGCCAAAATTCTCTTTTACAACGTCTTTTACACAGTAGATTGCATGAGCGGTGCCAAGAGGCTTTGTGCGGCCCTCGGGAGCTGTGTAGCCTTTGGGCAGAGTATCCATCTTTTGGAATGCATATTCCACTTGGATTTTTTCTGCAATACGGTTGCCGATCGTCTCGCGGAAAAGCTCAAGGTTTTCTTCTTTGATGATGAAAACGACCTTGTCAAATCCCGCTTTGATTGCATCGTAAATAGAAAAATCGATAATAAAATTACCGGCATCGTTCATGGGATCGAGCTGCTTAAGACCGCCATAGCGAGAGCCCATTCCTGCCGCCAAAATAACAAGAGTCATGGCTGTTATCCCCCTATAATGTTATTGTCTTTATTATACACCATCATATGCGCGCGGTCAAGGGGATTTAAAAAAATTGAATAGATTTTCCCCAAAATTAAATGTAAAATTAAACTCCTCCCTATTGACAATCATGCTAAAATGTGTTATAATTGTCTCATACGATACAAAAGGTGGTATTTTATGGCTTTAACAAAAAAAGAAAGCGAAAAGATTTTCTCAAGTCCCATTTTTGAAGGGGTTGATTTTTTGCAAGCCGCCGCTATATTTGAACGAGGCGGTTGCGTTGCTATTGATTTTGAAGACGGCGATTGCATTCTTTCACCCGGAGAGACCTCGCACAAGGCAGGTATCTTTCTATCCGGCGAAGCGGTTGCCACTACAACTGACGACACCAAAAACGCACTCTTGCGATTTTTTGGAGCAGGTGACTTTTTTGGCATTGCAAATCTTTTTACAAACGAAGCTTACGTCAGCTCGATCAGAGCAAAAAAGAAGTGCCGCGTTTACTTTTTTACCGAACAAGCCATTCGCGACTTGCTTGAAAACGACAAGACCTTTTTATACAACTACCTTCGCTTTTTATCCGGCAGAATTTGCTATCTCAACCGCAAAATTCGCTATTTGACCGCAGGATCTGCAGAAAGAAGACTTGCCCTGTATCTTTCCTCCTTCGGTCAGCAAACGGTAGAGCTCGATGCCTCCATCTCTTCTCTTTCGGAGTTGTTGGACATTGGCCGTGCATCACTTTACCGCGCGTTTGATACGCTCATAGCCGACGGATGTATCGAAAAAGACGGACGAACGATCCGCATTCTCGATCCCGAAGCAATCACAAAGAATTATCAATAAAACAAATAAAACATCAAAAGAAAGGAATATTTCACTATGAAAACACGTTTTATCTCCATTTGCCTTGCTGTTATTTTGCTCCTCTCGATGTGCTCTTGCTCGTTTGTAAGAGAAAATAACGATCCCGAACCCGAAACCACTATGATCAACGTTTATACCCTCAACGGCACTACCGGCTTTGGCATGGCCAAAATGATGAGTGATACAAAGGTTGGCAACGGTGCTTGCAATTACACCTTCTCGGTGCAAAGTGACGCCTCCTACGTTACCGCAGCTCTTTTGAACGGTAGCGCTGATATCGCAGCTCTGCCCACCAATGCGGCAGCAAACGTTTACAACAAATCCGAGGGCGGCGTTGTTGTTCTCGCAGTTAATACCCTCGGTTGCCTCTATCTTTTGACCAATCAAAACGCCACCGTTACCTCTTTTGAGGATCTTCGCGGAAAGACCGTTTACGTTCCCGCACAAAACCCCACCTTTATTTTCACTTATCTCTGCCAACAAAACGGCTTGACAGTTGGTGAGGACATCACCATCAACTCCTCCACCTACGCGCAACCCGCAGCCCTGAAGGATGCCGTTGCTGCAGGTCTTGTTGAAATCGCAGTACTCCCCGAGCCCATGGTAACGATCGCTATTAACACCGCAAAAAGCGCAGGTGAAGGAACTGTGATCACCAATGCTATGGACCTTACTGCCGAATGGAACAAGGTTGCTCCCGAGGGCTCTCTGGTGCAAGGTTGCATCGTTGTTCGCCGCGCTTTCCTTGAGGAGCACGCCGACCTCGTAGAAACCTTTTTGAAGGAATATAAGGCTTCGATCGAATTCCTTTCCACCAACCTTGACGAAGCTTCTCAAATGATTGTTGACAACGGCATTTTTGCCAATGCCAACGTAGCAAAAAAGGCGCTGCCCAATTGCAACGTATGCTATTTGGACGGTGCAGAGATGAAGTCTGCTATGCAAACCTACCTTAGCGTTATCTTCGGCATTGCTCCTGCATCGGTTGGCGGAAAGCTCCCTGCAGATGCCTTCTACTACACAAAATAAGACAAAACAGCGATGAAAACACTTAAAAAAATAGGCCGCGCACTTCTTGTGGCGGCCTTTTGGCTGGGTGTGTGGGCACTTGCCGCATACAGATTTGGCAAGCCGTTGCTATTCCCATCTCCTCTCTCGGTTCTAAAAACCTTGGGCGAGCTTTTGCAAACAAAGGAATTTTATTTGACAACTGCAAACTCCATTGGCAACATTCTTTTGGGAACGCTCACAGCAACGCTTTGCGCCATTCTTTTGGCGGCACTTACCTCACACGTTCGTTTTTTGAGAGAACTGATACACCCCGTAATGGCGGTTGTAAAAGCCACTCCCGTAGCATCCTTCATCATTTTGATGTTGCTCTTCTTGGGGCCTGTAAAGATCCCTGCTTTTATCACTTTTTTGATCGTTTTACCCATTGTTTGGACAAATCTTGACGCCGGCATTCAAAGCATTGATCCCAAATTGGAAGAAGTAACCAAAATGTACCGTTTTTCCTTTAAAAAACGCCTGCATGTGTTGATTTTCCCCTCGGTCAAGCCCTATTTCCTTTCTGCTTGTAAGACCGCAATAGGCCTTGCTTGGAAGGCCGGAGTTGCCGCCGAAATCATTGCAATGCCTCCCCAAACGATTGGCACCATGATTGGTGAAGCAAAGCTTTATATTATGAGTTCGGAAATGTTTGCATGGACGCTGACAGTTGTGCTTTTGAGCCTTGCCATTGAGTTCGGTGTCTCTTATCTCTTTACAAAATTTGATGCAACAACTGTAAAAAAGGAGGGCGTTTGATATGCTGAAAATAACAAATCTCGCCTTCGCTTATGACAAAAAAAACATTTTTGAGAACCTTTCTCTGCATCTTGAAAAGGGCGAGATCCTTGCCGTTATGGGACCTTCCGGATATGGCAAAACCACCCTTTTGGGGCTTGTATCCGGACTTCTCAAGTCGCAAAAAGGCGAGGTGGAAAACACATTTGAAAAAATCGCCTATGTTTTTCAAGAACCCCGCCTCTTTCCCTGGTTGACAGTAAAAGAAAACCTGCTTGCCGTAATGGATGAAAAGGACAAGAGTGCCGAGAAGACCGTTATTGAATGCCTTCGTTTTGTCGGCCTTTCGGATTCTCTCGATAAATATCCCGATGAGCTTTCGGGTGGCATGAAGAGTCGCGCATCCTTGGCACGTGCGCTTGCTTTTGGCGGTGACCTCTTCCTTTTAGACGAGCCATTTGCCGCACTTGACGAGGACTTGCGCAATGATCTTTTGGTCAAGCTCAAGGAATATCTGCGCGCTCACAACGCGTCCGCCATTCTTGTTACCCATAATAAGGAGGATGCCGAAAAGCTTGCCGATCGCATTCTTTTACTCCCCTAACGTATTCCTAAAAGCTCGCTGACCGTTACAAATTCATACCCTTGTGAAAGCAATGCAGGTATGATCGCTTCGAGCGCCTGAGGAGTTCTACTGTTGTAGCTGACATAATCGTGCATTAAAACAATATCCCCCGCTTTTACGTTATCAAGCACCGTTTGCACAATGCAAGCGGTGCTTTTGTTATCCCAATCGCGCGTGTCAAGGCTCCACAAAACAAGAATATAATCCGCATCTCTCATGCATCTCTCAAGGCTTGGTACCAGCGCCCCTTGCGGTGTTCGCAAAAGATGGGGACGGCATTCACAAAGTTCCTCAAGTGCGTCTTCACATTTGTTAATTTCTTGCATGATGGAACTTTCGTCCAAAGCGGCAAGATGCGGGTGCGTGAAGGTGTGGTTCCCTATCTCGTGTCCGGCATCAATAACCGCTTTTGCCGCCGTTGGGTAGTTAATAACATTCTGCCCAACCATAAAAAAGGTGGCTTGAATATCATATCGGGCAAGAATCTCCAATATTTTTGGCGTGAGCGAAGGATGCGGGCCGTCATCGAATGTCAGAGCAATCTGCTTTTTATCGGTTGCAACCGAGCGATAGACCTTAACCTCGGCACCGGCAAAAACGCCCAAAGCTTGCAGCAAAAAAGCAATGCACAAGGCGATGGAAGATAACCGTTTTATAATCCTCATTATTGCATGACCTCTGTCAACTCATCGAGTGTGCCAAAGCGATATCCCATCTCTTTGAGTGTACGGATCACTTCCCCGAGAATTGCCGCGTTTGTGGAAGAGGTTGGGTGCAACAGCATGACCTCTCCATTGTGAACGTTATCAAGAATGATCTCTTTTGCCTTTTGGAGAGACATTTGGCGATTGTTATCCCAATCGGGGTAAGCAAAGCTCCAAAAAATCGTTTTATAGCCATTCTCAGCAGCACAAATCAGGTTTTCGCGGCTGAAAACGCCTTCTGGCGGGCGGTAATATTTTGCCATTTCGCCACCGATACGCTCGGTGTAAATCGTTTCGAGTTCGTGTAACTCTGCCAGAAACGCCTCATTTCCAACACTTGACATGTCCTTGTGATGTGCAGTATGATTGCACACCAAATGCCCTTCATCTCTCATTCTTTTGACAAGATCGGTGTTTTTGTAAATTAAATTTTGTAGAATAAAAAACGCGGCAGGCACATTTTCGTCGCGCAGAATATTGAGCGTTTTTTCAATATTTCCGTTCTCATAACCTGCATCAAAGGTCAAATAAATGACTTTATCCTCGGCATTTACGTCGGTATGGCGACGGTCAATATAGTATGCATTGTGCTCCTCAATAAAGGAAAGTCCTGCATCAAGGGGCGGTTGCACGTGATTTTTGACGTGCTTGCAATACCATTGATGGCGCTCCGCTTGCGCCTCTGCAGGAAGAACAAAACTGCCGACAAGAGTGGCAAAAAGCATAAAAAACAACACCGTTTTCTTCATAGAACGGCCTCCTTTTATCGTTTTGATAAAAGTTTGCGCCATTTTACAAGAAGAAAACGGTGTAATTTCTTGAAAGAAAAGCAATTATTCCTGAAGCATTTTAGCTTCTATATTTGTTTATCTTTGATTTCGGTAAAAAAGTATGCAAGTGTATGCACAAACTTCTTTTTTTCAAACAAAACTTGTATTTCGTCGCAATTCATCCATTTGATTTGTGCCACCTCGGCTGTGGTCGCGTTGTGCAAATCGACCTCGCCATCGTATTCGAATATCCAAGCATCTAAAATGTCTCGGATCTTTACACCGTCAATCACTCGGCCGACGGCAGAATATGCAAGCCTTCCTTTTTCTGCCTCAAGTTCTACTCCAACCTCTTCTCGGGTTTCCCTCAAAGCGGCAGTTAAACTATCCTCGCCTGCGAGGGCGGCACCACCAACACACTCCCACATTAAGGGAAAGGTCGGTCGGTCTGCGCTGCGTTGCGAAATCAAATATTCTCCACGGCTATTTCTAATCCAAACCTGCACACTTAGGTGGTAAAGGCCTTGCGGAACCTCTTGCCCGCGAAGCATTGTTTTTCCAATAAGCTCACGGTTTTCATTATACAAATCCCAAAGCTCCATTGCTTGTATCCTTTCACTTACCACCGTGTCATATTCCTTTTGAACTTTTCGACATAAGCTTCTTTCAGTTCTTCCTCACTGATGCCGTAGCAAAGCATTACATCGTTGAAATACATTAGCACGTCTGCCATTTCTTCGATTAAATCTTTTCGAATTTCCGCATCGGTACAAGCCTTTTCACCGCCGTTTTTCTTGACGATGTCAATCACTTCACCAATCTCACCAATCATCCAAAGAAGCTTGTTTTGTCCGATTTCGGGGCAGATAGGCTCCCACTTGTGTTTGTATTTATCTTGCAGCGCCTTTTGCATTTCTTGCATCTCGCTCATTTTAAATTGTTGCATATTGACTTTATCCTTGGCTAAAATTATTTCGTTCTTGTTGTTTGCCACTCGCTAATAGAGATTTCTCCTGTGGGTG
>JAGBSQ010000128.1 GCA_017631775.1 Clostridia bacterium
TCTGCAAAGTACTTAATGGTGCGAACCATTTGGCTGGTGTAGGAGTTCTCGTTGTCGTACCAAGAAACAACTTGTACTTGGTAGGTATCATCGCTGATCTTTGCAACCATGGTTTGAGTTGCATCGAAGAGAGAACCGTAGGTGATGCCGATAACGTCGGAAGAAACGATGGGATCGGTGTTGTAACCGAAGGATGCGGAAGAAGCAGCCTTCATAGCCTCGTTGATGCCTTCCTTAGTAACGTTTTCGCCCTTAACAACAGCTACCAGAATAGTGGTGGAGCCGGTGCAAGTAGGAACTCTTTGTGCGGAACCGATGAGCTTGCCATCGAGCTCGGGAATTACGAGACCGATTGCCTTTGCAGCGCCGGTAGAGTTGGGAACGATGTTTTGTGCGCCTGCACGTGCACGGCGGAGGTCACCCTTTCTGTGAGGACCGTCGAGGATCATTTGGTCACCGGTGTAAGCGTGAACGGTGGTCATGATACCGGATTGGATGGGTGCATAGTCGTTGAGAGCCTTAGCCATGGGAGCGAGGCAGTTGGTGGTGCAGGATGCAGCAGAGATGATCTTGTCATCGGTGGTGAGAATGTTCTCGTTTACGCTGTAAACAACAGTCTTTGTAGCCTTATCAGCGGGAGCAGAGATAACAACCTTCTTAGCGCCTGCGTTGATGTGAGCCATGGACTTCTCTTGTGTGCAGTAGAAACCGGTGCACTCGAGAACTACGTCAACCTTCAGCTTCTTCCAAGGAAGGTTTGCAGCATCCTTTTCGGAATAAATCTTAATGGTCTTGCCGTCTACGGTGATGGTGCTTGCTTCGTCATCAGCAACAACGTCGTGGTTGTATCTGCCTTGAGCGGTATCATACTTGAGAAGGTGAGCGAGCATAGAGGGCTTGGTAAGGTCGTTGATAGCAACTACTTGATAACCCTTTGCACCGAACATTTGACGGAATGCCAGACGGCCAATACGACCGAAACCGTTAATCGCAACTTTTACGTTTGCCATTGGAAAATTCCTCCGTTATAAATAAATAATTTTAGTTGACCTTCCATTGGAAAGCCTTTCCTTACAGCATATATTATAACATATTTTTTTCAATATACAAGGGGTTTGAGAAAAATTTATCAATTTTTGTTACAATATATTATTTTTTACACCCAAAATGCGCTTTCTATGTGCATTTTTTTAGCATTTTGAGTGCTTTCCTTTTTATTTATGACAGAGAAGCACTATTCCCCTTCTCCCCTTTTGCAAAACGGAGGGTTTCCGCCCTGATTTCTCGTCGCAAAAGGAGCATGACGCAAAGGTTTATAAAGGTGAGTGTGGCAATGCCAAAGTCGCCAACGCTCCACACCGCCTCGGGCGCCCCTCTGACGCCAAAGAGAATGCACAAGCCGAATGCAACGGTATACAAGGCGCGCCATCTCTTTTTAGGGGAAAGAAAGCGCACGCTCTCCATGCCATAGCTTCCCCAACACAAAAGCGTGGCATAGCCAAAGCAAAAAACCGCCGCCGAAAAGAACCATTCGGCAAAGCCGCCAAGCACCGAGGAATATGCGCTCACCGTGGTCATAACGCCGCCTGCCGTTGTATCAATGCCGCTGACAAGAATGACAAGTGCCGTTGCGGTGCAAAGCACGATGGTGTCGGCAAACACCTCAAAAATGCCCCACACGCCCTGATGTGCGGGACTTTTGGCGTTTGCCTCGGCATGTGCCGTGGGAGCTGTTCCGCAGCCACCCTCATTGGAGAGAAGACCGCGCATGGTTCCCACGCGCAAAGCGCGAGAAAGCAAAAATCCGCTCACACCTCCCACCGCGCTCTGTGGAGCAAAAGCGTTTTGCCAAATGGAATGCAACGCGCCTCCCAGCGCATCGCGCCGCAAAATGAGCACCGCCACCGAAAGAATGACGTATCCTGCCGTCATAATGGGAACAAGATATTCGGTGAGAGCCGAAATGCCGCGAATGCCCTTTACAAGCAGGGGCAAGGTCAGCATAACAAGCGCAACGCCGCTGTAGACTGTGGGGAGCCCCACAACCTCCTCCAAGGTTTCGCCAACCGCGCGAACCTGCACAACACACCCAATGCTGAGCGCGTTAATAACAAAGAGCATTGCAAAAACGGCAGGGATAACCAATGCAAGCTTTTCCCTTTTGCGCGCGCGAAAGCAATCGCGAATGTAATAAACCGCTCCGCCAAAATGATGCCCCTGTGCATCTGTGCGGCGGTGCGAGACCGCCAAAAGAATTTCGGCGTATTTCAAGATCATGGCAAAAAGCGCCGAGATCCACATCCAAAACACCGCGCCCGCGCCGCCAATGGCAATGGCGTTTGCAACACCCACAATGTTCCCCACCCCAAGCGTACCTGCCAGAGCAAGCATCATTGCGCTAAACGAGGAGGTCCCCTCCCCCTTTTTTTCGGATGTGAAGGCCGAAAGCATTTTTCGGGGCGCGCGCCAGGGATATCCCCTCAAATAAATCAAGAAAAACAACCCCACAAGCAAAAGCAATGGCGGTATCAATCCGCCGGTCAACAGCCATTTCAACATAAAAATCATCCCCCTGCTTCATTCTTTTTTTATTCTATTCCAAAACTGAAAATTCTATGCTTCGACAGCTTTTGCGATTTTGAAAAATTCTTCGTCTCTTTTATAATATAATTGTTAAAAGAATGTGAACAATAGACCAAAAGACTTGATTTTTCCAAGAAATAGTATACAATAATAGCAGATGTTAGCACTCGAACCTTTTGAGTGCTAAAAATAGACAAAATTCGTATATTTTTCGCAAAATACAAGGAGGAATTCCAAATATGAACATCAGACCCCTTTCTGACCGCGTTGTGGTTAAGCTTGTAGAAGCTGAAGAAAAGACCAAGACCGGCATTCTTTTGACCGCCGCTGCTCAAGAAAAGCCTCAGGTTGCAGAGGTTGTGGCCGTTGGCCCCGGCGCTCGCGACGATAACGGTGCTCTCATCCCCATGGAAGTAAAGGTTGGCGACAAGGTCATTACCGGCAAGTATTCCGGCACCGAAGTAAAAATGGATGGCGTTGAATACACCATTGTCAAGCAAAGCGACATTCTCGCAATCGTAGATTAATTGTAAACGAGGTATACACACATGGCAAAAGATATTCTTTACGGAATTGAAGCACGCAACGCCCTCTCTCGCGGCGTTGACAAATTGGCAGACACCGTTAAGATCACCCTCGGCCCCAAGGGCAGAAACGTGGTTCTTGACAAAAAATACGGCTCTCCCCTCATCACCAACGATGGCGTTACCATTGCAAAGGAGATCGAGCTTGAGGATGCAGCTGAAAACATGGGCGCACAGCTTGTAAAAGAGGTTGCAACCAAAACTAACGATGCCGCAGGCGACGGTACCACCACCGCTACCCTTTTGGCACAAGCTTTCGTTCGCGAAGGCATGAAGAATGTAACCGCAGGCGCTAACCCCATGGTTGTTCGCAAGGGTATGAAAAAGGCTGTTGATGCAGCAGTTGAAGCACTCGTTGCCAACTCCAAAAAGGTCAACGGCACCGATGATATCGCA
>JAGBSQ010000129.1 GCA_017631775.1 Clostridia bacterium
CGATTCGCCGTGTGCCAAGCGCAAGGAGGTGTCGCGCACTTCGCGGGATTTCTCACCGAAGATTGCGCGCAAGAGTCTTTCTTCTGCGGTCAGCTCGGTCTCGCCCTTGGGCGTGATCTTACCAACCAGAATATCACCGGAACGAACCTCAGTACCCTTCTTAATGATACCCTCTGCGTTCAAATCGCGCAAAGCGTCATCACCGATGTTGGGAATTTCACGAGTGATCTCTTCGGGGCCGAGCTTGGTGTCTCTTGCCTCGTGGGTGTATTCTTCGATATGAACGGACGTATAAACGTCATCGCGAACGAGTCTTTCGTTAAGAAGAACTGCGTCCTCGTAGTTATAACCTTCCCAAGTCATAAAGCCGATAAGCGCGTTCTTACCAAGAGAGATTTCACCTTGGTGAGTTGCGGGACCGTCGGCAATTACTTGACCTGCCTCAATGTAATCACCCTTGGAAACGATGGGACGTTGGTTGAAGCATGTGCCTTGGTTGGTTCTCTTAAACTTGAGCAAGGAGTAAACATCCTTGATGCCGCCCTCGCACGCGATAACGATGCGGTCAGCCTGTACGCTTTCAACGTAGCCGGCTCTTTCGGCAATAACGGTAACGCCGGAGTCAAGAGCAGCCTTGTGTTCCATACCGGTACCAACGATAGGAGAATCGTTTACGAGCAACGGAACTGCTTGCTTTTGCATGTTGGAACCCATGAGTGCACGGGTGTTATCGTCGTTTTCAAGGAAGGGGATCATAGCGGATGCAACGGAAACGAGCATCTTGGGTGCTACGTCCATATAGTCGACCTTCATAGCGTCAACCTCAACGATCTCGGTGCGGTCGCGGCCGATTACCTTGGCGTTGATGAAGCAATCATTTTCGTCAAGGGGCTCGTTTGCTTGCGCAACGATGAAGCGGTCTTCGGTGTCAGCGGTCATGTATTCTACCTCGTCGGTTACCTTGTGGCTAAAGGTTCCGTCGCCGTTATCGATGTGCAGTACCTTGCGGTAGGGAGCCTCGATAAAGCCGTAGTCGGAAATACGAGCGTAGGTAGAGAGATAAGAAATCAAACCGATGTTCGGGCCTTCGGGAGACTCGATGGGGCAAATACGGCCGTATTGGGTGTAGTGAACGTCACGCACGTCAAAGGATGCGCGGTCACGGGAAAGACCGCCGGGACCAAGTGCCGACAGACGGCGCTTGTGGCTGAGCTCTGCCAAGGGGTTGTTTTGGTCCATGAACTGAGACAGCTGGCTGGAGCCAAAGAACTCGCGAATAGCAGTGGTAACGGGACGGATGTTGATGAGAGCTTGTACGGTAAGCTTCTCGTTATCCTGCGTTGCCATTCTTTCCTTAATAATTTTATCCATACGCGCAAAGCCGATGCGGAGCTGATTTTGCAGCTGCTCACCAACAGAGCGGATGCGGCGGTTGCCAAGGTGGTCGATGTCGTCAACGTTGCCAATGTCATGGGTCAGGTTCAGCAGGTAGCTGATAGATGCCAAAACGTCGTCAACGGTGAGGCACTTGGGACAAAGGTCTGCCAAGCGGTTCTTAACTTCGGCCTTGATGGCATCAATATCGCCCTCGCAAGCTTCCATAATTTCAAGAATAACGGGAGTGCGAACCTTTTCGCGTACGCCGCAATCCTTGAGGTCTTCACCCAAAACAGCAACGGGATCGATGGTGTTGTTGCCAACAACCTTTGCGGTATCGCCGTTGTCAAGTGCCAAAACAACGGTGTTGACACCTGCGTTCTCGATTGCGAGAGCGAGCTCGGGGGTAATTACCTCTCCTGCCTCGAGCACAACTTCACCCGTAATGGGGCTTACAACGGTCTCGGCAAGGCGGCGGTTTGCGATGCGGTGGCGAATTGCCATCTTTTCATCAAATTTATAACGACCTACAGGTGCGATGTCATAGCGTCTGGGGTCAAAGAAGTAGTTATTGAGCAGGGTACGTGCAGCGTCCTCTGTGGGGGGTTCACCGGGACGGAGCTTTTTGTAGATCTCCTTGAGCGCTTCCACGTCGGGAGTAGAGCGGTTTTGCAGAGCAAGATCTTCGCTCTCATCCTTTTCAAAGGTGGTGATCAGGTGCTTTTCGTCACCAAAGAGCGCATATACATCCTCACGGTTAGCAAAGCCGAGCGCGCGGATGAACATGGTCAAGGGGAGCTTACGGTTTTTATCGATACGAACGTATGCTACGCCGGCTGCATCGATTTCATATTCGAGCCATGCACCACGGTAAGGAATAACGGTGGAAGCATAGGTCTTCTTACCTGCTTTATCAATTTCGGAAGCGTAGTACATACCGGGAGAACGGATAATCTGCGAAACGATTACACGCTCTGCACCGTTGATAACAAAGGTACCGGTCTCGGTCATGAGCGGGAAATCGCCCATGAAGATATCAGCTTGCTTAACTTCACCGGTTTGCTTGTTGGTCAAGCGAACGTTTACCTTTAAGGGAGCCGCATAGTTTACGTCTCTCTCTTTGCATTCTTCAACGGGGTACTTGGGATGCTCCTCGTCCAAGGTGTAGGAAACAAACTCGATAACGAGATTGCCGTAGGTATCGGTAATGGGAGATGCATCTCTCAAAACCTCCATAAGGCCTTCCTTTTTGAACCATTCATAGGACTTGGTTTGAATTTCTACCAAATTCGGCAGGGGGTAATCAAACCGAGATGTGGAGAAGCTTTTTCTTGTGTTCTGACCAAGTTTTTGATCTTTTACTTTGATCATTAATTCAATCACTCCATTCAATCATTGATAACGCTTGGAAAAAAATCACAGTCGGTTGCGGAAGCTTTTTGACATCAGGTGTTTGTGCAATTTGACGATAGCGCATTTTGCTGCTTTCACCAAAGTTCCCGCAATACGAGCGATTATAATGCAGTTTACTATTTTATCACCTTTTTTGTCATTTGTCAAGGGTTTTTTGTAAAATTTTTCATTTTTTTATATTTTTATTTTTTTGACGAAAACAAAAATTCGTCGAAATGACAAAAACCGCGGTTTTCATCCCCTTCCCTCTACTTTTTGCACAAAACAAAAGACCGCCGCACAGCCAAAGCCGTGCGGCAGTCTTATATAATGCATAATTAAATAGGTAAAAAAGATCAACCCTCGCGGATCTTTTTGATAACGATTACGATGACAAGGAGCAAAACGCCACCGCCACCACCCATGAGGATGAGCGGATTTTCGAGAATGGCGCCGATAAGCTCTTCAGCTGTCTCGCCTGCATCGATGCTGGGAATGAGATCGGATACGGAGAACTTGTAGCCGCAAACGGTGCAGCCGTCACTTCCCTCTTCGTTTACGTGTGCCTCAACAAGATCTACACCGCAACCGTTGGCGCAAACGCACTTGTGGTTCATCATACCGTCTGCTACCCAAGTTTCGGGATAGTTGTGCGCGCCGATGACATCGGTTTGGAAGGTGTAAGCATCGCTCGTTTTTTGACAAACAGAGCAAGCGAGGAAGTAAGTATCGTTTTCGGTACACTTTTCTGCCTTTTGCTTCAGGGTCGCCTCGGTGGCATTCTTAACGGTAAAGTCGTGTCCGTTGGGGAGAATGATAACGCTTTGTTGGTTAAAGATTTCAACGAGCTTGCCGTTTTCATCAAGGGCGGCCATAAAGAGCTTGCCGCAGTCTCTGCACTTGCGGTGTGCAACGGTTCCCTCTTCCTCACAGGTGGCTGCTTTTGCAAGAACAATGGATACGCTCTGGTGCTTGCAGGTTTCAATTACGATGTGAGCCTCGCGGCCGATGTACTGTCCCTTAATGCTGAACTGACCCGAAACGCCAGCGGCAGTTGCAATGTCACTTGCATTGTCAAAGCACCATTGCACAAATTGCTCGGCGGTGAAGTTGGCACCGCTTTGAATGAATACGCTGACCGAAAGATCATTCTTCTTCAGCATTTGGCCGATCACAGCGGTGTTGCGCGTGCCGATAACGAGATCATTTTTGACAAAGTAGTTTTGCGCGGTTGCGGTACACGTGGGAAGCTCAAAGACCTGACAAGCAAGCTCGGAGTTGTTTTGCGCGTTGTGACCAACTCTCCACACATCGTGGTCCTCGTCAAAAATGGCAGAGGTTTGGTTGAAGTATGCATACAAAAGTGTGGTGTCCTGATCGTTCCAGGTCAGGTCGACAAGGTAGTATGCACCGTCGATGAGCACCATGTTCCATGCGTGGTTCTCGCCCTTGCTCTCGCCGTATACCTGAATGGATTGAATGCCTACGCGTTGCAACAGACATTGCAGAGCCTCGGCATAGCCTTCGCAAACAGCCAATCCCTCTACCAATGCACCGTAAGCGTTGTGCGCGTTGGCGGTGGAAACGTAGGAGACCTTGGTAGCCAACAGATCGTGCAGAGCCTTTTCCATTTCGTACTCACTCATGCCCGCGTCAAGGCGAGCGATCATGTTGTCGATTGCCTGATTGAAGGCAACCTTTGCAGCCTCAAGCTCGGCACCCACAAATATATATTGGGGCAGCATTTTTACAATGTTGCCGGCGTTATCCGGAATGTAGCTGTAGGAGGTGTGCAACCAAAATTGCTCGGTGTGGTCGCGGCGTACAGCCTCGAGAGCCAGCTGGAACTCATCCATGGTAAGCTGATATTGCTTGTTGCTGATAACGATCTCCTCGGCGCAGGCATCAATGCCGGCAACAATGTTGTCATAGGCATACAAAAGCGCCTTTCCGTTGGGGAGATCCTCAAGCTGCTCGCGGCAGTAGTAAAGGTCGGCATTGACCTCGGCTACCGTTGCTACCTCTGCCATGGGAACGATGGGCAAAAGCTGTACCAATAAAACAAGACAGCACAAAGCTATCATCAAACGTCTTTTCATGTTTTTTCTCCTTTCGAACGTTGTTTTCGAAATACTTAATTATATTGTAGCATATTTTTGGGGAGATTGCAAGATTTTTCTTTAAAAATCATAGCGCAAGCAAAAAGGGCGACCTCGGTCGCCCTTGTCTTTTATTTGAATTTTGCAAGCTTTGCCGTGTTGGCAAGCACAATGAGGGTAATGTCGGCCGCCAACGGCTCCTCTGGGTCGAGGTCTACCGTTACCTTTTTGCCCTCGCGAATTGCCACAACGTTAAAGCCGTGCTTTTTGCGCAGGTTCAATTCAATCAGGTTCTTGCCTACCCATTCGGGCTTGATGTCGATCTCTACAATGGAGGTATCCTTAGAGAGCGAGATCATATCGATAAATCCCGACGAGAGCAGATTTTTTGCAAGGCGCACACCCGATTCCTTTTCGGGGAACACGACCTCATCTGCGCCCACGCGCAAAAGGATCTTTTGGTGCATTTCGTTGGCACACTTGGCAACCACGTTCTTAACGCCTGCCTCCTTGCAAAGGGTGACCGCCATAACGCTTGCCTCGAGATTGCTTGCCATGCAAACAATAACGCTGTCGATATCGGCAACGCCGAGACGTGCAATGACCTCGGGGTCGGTTACGTCGGCGCATTTGCAAATGGGCAGGATAGCCGCCATATCGTTAACGATTTTTTGGTCGGCATCAACCGCGAGAACCTCCATGCCTCCCTTTACAAGCTCGGTGGCAACAGCCTTGCCGTAACGGCCAAGACCAAATACTGCATATGTTTTCTTCTTTCTCATATCTATTCCTTTCTGTTAACCAATGCTAATGTCCTCTTCGGGCTCGGAAATCACGTTTTGACTCTCGTTGTCGCTACCGAGAGCGACCGCCAACGAAATAGGCCCTACACGACCGAGATACATGGTAACAATGACGATCAGCTTGCCCCACACGTTAAGACTGCCCGTAAAGCCACGGGAAAGTCCGACCGTTGCAATGGCGCTGACCGACTCGTAAACAACGTCTAAAAGATTGGCTCCCGTTGCCGCCGCCAACAGCGTGGTGCTAACAAGCGCAAAACAACCAAAAACAACAATTACGGCAACCGCGCGGCGAATGGAATCGGAGGAAATGCGCCTGCCAAAAAGAGATGCCTCGCTCTTGTTGCGAATGGTGGCAAATGCCGAACAAATGAGAACCGCAATGGTGACGGTTTTCAAGCCGCCCGCAGTTCCTACGGGAGAGCCGCCCACAAGCATCATCGCCATGGAAATGACCGATGTCGTATCGCGCAGATTTTCCTGCGGAACGCTTGCAAAGCCTGCGGTGCGCGTGGTAACGGATTGGAAGAGAGACACTTGTATTTTATCAAAGAAGGACAACTCCCCAATGGTGAGGGGGTTGTTGAATTCGCAAAGGAGAATAAGAAGTCCGCCGCCAAAAACGAGAATGGCAGAGGTGGCAATGGCAATTTTGCTGTGCAGGGTCAAGTGACACCAAAAATGTCCTTTTTTAATAGCGCCGCTCCGTATTACACGCAATACATCCCACCAAACAATGTAACCAATGCCGCCCAAAATGATGAGCGCCGAGGTCACCGCGTTGATAAGCGGATTGGTCGCATAGTCACAAAGACTGTTTTCCGAGAGAATATCAATGCCCGCGTTGCAGAACGCGGAAATGGAATGAAATACCGAAATCCAAATGCCCCTCTCTCCAAATTGCGGAACAAAAACGGTCATACAAAGCGCCGCTCCAAGAGCTTCGATGAGAAGCGTACCCAGAAGAACGTTGCGAATGAATTTGGAAAGGCCTTCCATCGTATTCAGGTTGAAAGCATCTTGAATGAGCAGCTTGTGACCGATGCCCATGCGACGGGTAAGAAGGATCATCAACCCCGAAACAATGGCGATAAATCCAAGACCGCCGATTTGAACAAGAACCAAAATAACGATTTGCCCAAACAGGCTCCACGTAGAAACCGTGGGGAGCGTAACAAGTCCCGTAACGCAGGTTGACGTGGTAGCGGTAAAGAGCGCATCAAGGAACGAAACACTCTTCCCAGTTGCCGAGCTGATGGGCAACGACAAGAGAATGCTACCAATCAAAATCACGCCCAAAAAGCTGAGCAAGATTGTTTGCGTTGTGGAAAACTTTAGCCTTTTCTCTTTTTGCAAGGTATGACCTCCTTTCATAAACGTTTTGGAACCGGTAAACAACTTTCTTAACGGGCAGGGTCTTGGCGGTGCCTGACCGTTAGCGATAGCAAAAGCAAGCATTTCGCTTGCGCCGACTGTCTGTCGGTATACTACCGACTTGTTTTGATAGACCCCTTGTTAGAGAGTTCTTGAGGGGGCTTGGGGGAACTTCTTGCAAGAAGTTCCCCCATAAAACGCGCCCCTATTACAAATTATAGTACTGCTCAAACTCTGCGGGGTGAGGGATAGCGGCCATGCGGCGGCACTCCTCGCGCTTGGTTTTGATAAAGTTTTTGATGAGTTCTTCGGGGAATACACCACCTGCGGTGAGGTAGTCGTGGTCGGCTTCGAGTGCGGTGAGTGCTTCATCAAGAGTGGTGGGCAGACCTTGCAGCTTTGCCTTTTCCTCCTCGGGAAGATGGAAGAGGTTAAAGTCATAGGGGCCCCAACCGTTTTCGTGAGGATCGATCTTGTTCTTGATGCCATCAAGTCCTGCCATCAAAATTGCCGCGTAGCAGAAATAAGGATTGCAGGTAGCATCGGGGTTGCGAAGCTCAAAACGGCGCTTGTTGGGCGTTTTTGCATAGGCGGGAATACGAATAACCGCCGAACGGTTAGATGTTGCATATCCGACAGTTACGGGTGCTTCAAAACCGGGAACGAGACGCTTGAAAGAGTTGGTGCTCGGATTCGTCAGCGCGCACAGCGAATGAATGTGCTTGAGAAGTCCGCCCATAAAGTAATGCGCCTCGCGGCTCAGGTGCGCGTAGCCGTTGTCATCCGAGAAAACAGGCTCTCCGTCCTTTAAGAGAAGCATATGAACGTGCATACCGCTACC
>JAGBSQ010000130.1 GCA_017631775.1 Clostridia bacterium
CCGACTGATCGAAAATAAGATTTTGGAAGATCCCACCATTATGGCGGATATCAACGACATCAAAAAGGATCTTTGAATTTCCACAACGTTTTTTGAGTTTTCCACATAGTTTTCAACAGCTGTGGAAAAGTTGTTGAAAATGTGGGAATTTTTCACACCTTATCCCCATTTTGCCACACTTTCTACCGTTACGTAAGCCGTTTTCGGTGTGGAAAGGCAAAAATAAGGGAAAGTGGAAAAGTCAGGTCGACACTCGATTTTATTCGACGAAATTCGGTTTTTCCACAAGAGTTTTCCACTTGACGCCATTTTGAGAAAAAACCAAAAGCAAACAGATGACAAAAATGAGTTGTTTGGGAGCCCGCGCGGCACCGTGGCGCATTTTTCCACCAAAATTACCGACAGTTTTTCCACAACGGGAGCGGGGAAGAAAACTCCCAAAACACGCTACATACCCCCATAAACGTGCCTTTCCACAGTTTCCGCAGGCACTACTAATATTACTATTAAATTAATTATTCATTCTTTCGTTATAGCGCTTCGCGCAAAACGCGAGAGAATATCAAGAAAGGAAGAAAATCCTCATGAAAATCGTATTCAACCGCCAAAACGTAAGCGATGCAGTTGCTCCCTTGATGTGTGCAGTTTCCGGCAAGTCTACCTTGACCGCCGCAGAGGGAATTTTGATCGAAGCCAACGCCGACGGCTCTTGCATTATGACCACATTTGACCTTGAAAAAGGTATGCGCATTAAAATGGAAGCTACCGTTGAAGAGGCAGGCGCGGCTATTATCAACGCGCAAAAGTTTGTGCAAACCATTCGCGTAATGGAAGGCGAAAACGTTACATTGAGCGTTAACGAAAACATGCAGGCTTGCATTTCCAGCGGCAAGTCCAACCACAAAATGACCGCACTCCCTGCAGCCGACTACCCCACCATTCCCCGTCTTGTAACCGAGGATGGATTTGTAGTAGGTCAAGCGGTGCTCAAAAAGATGCTCTCCAAGGTGATGTTCGCTATGGCATCTAACGACCAACGCCCGGTACTCAACGGTTGTTATTTCCGCGTGAGTGACGATGAGCTCCTGACTGTTTCTTGCGATAGCTACAAGCTTGCAAGATGTGCAACCAAGGCGACCATTGAGAACAAGAACCAAGACGGCTCCGCTCTCAAATTCTCCTTTATTATTCCCACCAAGACCATCAACGAGCTCTTCAAGCTCCTCAAGGATGATGAGCGCGAGGACGTTCGCATTTACATGAGCCGCAAGAACATCGTGTTCAACATTGGCGAGATGGTATTCTTCTCCCGTCTGATCGAGGGTCAGTACATCGACTACGATCGCATCATTCTCAAAACACATCGCATTTTTGCAACCGTTGACCGTGAGAGAATGATCTCTGCTCTCGAAAGAGCAGCTCTTGTTACCGAGGAAAAGATCGCCGGCAGCGTTCGCTCGCACGTAAAACTTGAGTTTGAAGAAAATCTGCTCAAGATCTCGGCAGTTTCGACACTTGGCTCCACCTATGACGAAATCGAGACAGAGCAAGAGGGCGACCGCATTCTCATCGCGTTCAACAACCGCTTCCTGCTTGATAGCCTTCGCGCAAGCGATGCTGAAAAGGTAAAGATCTCTATGACCTCGGCACTTACCAGCATCAACATTGAACCCGCAGAGGACGATGAAGAGTGCACTGACCTCTTTATGCTCCTGCCCGTTCGTATGAAAGAGTAATACAAATAAATGGAATGTAACAAAATCTCCATTCGCAATTTTCGCAACATAGAGGCGGCTGACATTACCTTTGATGGCGGTGTTAACATTTTGTGCGGCGAAAATGCGCAAGGGAAGACCAATATGCTCGAGGCGATACACTTTACCTCGCTTGGCAAAAGCTTTCGCACCACACACGATGAGGAGCTGATTCGCTTTGGCGAGGAGTTTTGTGAAGTTTCGCTTGACTTTACCGACACGGTGCGCCGCCAAAACATTACGGTGCGCATGATGCAAGGTAAGAAAAAACAAATCGAGCACAACAAAAACAAGGTAACAAAGCTCTCTGACGTTGTAGGCGTTTTTCGCACGGTGCTTTTTTGCCCCGAGCATTTATCTTTAATTAAAGAGGGCCCCGGTGAGCGGCGCAGCTTTTTGGATATTGCGCTCTCGCAACTTTACCCCATGTACCTCAAAAGCTTGCAACGCTACAACCAAATACTCAAACAGAGAAATCAGCTCATCAAGGCTGCCGAGGACGATCGAGCAACCTTTGAAGCCACCGTTGACCTTTGGTCATCTCAGCTTGCACATGAGGCGGCAATCATTGCGCGCTACCGTTACCGCTATATCAAAATGGCAGAGGAGCACGTCAAGCGCTTCTTTGGTGAGATGACGGGCGAGCGCGAGACACCTACGCTTGTGTATCTCGGTTCTTCCAAGCAACCCGTAGAAGAATATGAAGACGTTGCCAAAACAGAGGCGGCATATCTTGAACTTCTCAACACGCGCCACGATCGCGAGATCGGTGCCGGCAGCACGCTTTGGGGCATTCACAAGGATGATATTGAAATTTTTCTTAATGACAAGCCTGCAAGGGCATTCGCATCGCAGGGTCAGCAACGCTCTTTGGCGCTTTCTTTAAAGCTTGCCGAGGGTGAAGTTTGTGCCACCGTTTGCGGAGAAAAGCCGGTGTTCCTCTTCGATGACGTATTCTCCGAACTTGACGCCACGCGCCGCGCGTACCTTTCGGGCAAGATCGGCGAGCGTCAGGTCATCATCACCACCTGCGAGCCTTCGGGCATTGCCGGCGGCAAGATGATAAGGGTAGAAAATGGGACTTTCTTGTAAGAAAGGAAAATAAAATGTACCTACACGTAGGCAACAATCAAAACATACGCGAGCGGAACATCATCGGCATTTTTGATGCCGATACGGCAACCGTTTCCGCCATCACAAAAAAATATCTCTCGGCGGCGGACGCGCGACGCGCGGTGGAATTCGCTTCCGAGGAAATTCCCAAATCCTTTGTTTTGTACAAGGATAGAGACGGAAATTTCAAGGTCTGCTTCTCACAGCTTGCAACAGCATCGCTTGTGGGCAGATCAATGCATTAAACTCTATAAGATTACAGGTTCTGACACCAACAGAAAGGAAACATAAAAATGGAAAATCTGGAACAACGCGTTTATGACGAAAGTCAGATTCAGATATTGGAGGGACTTGAAGCCGTCCGCAAGAGACCGGGTATGTATATCGGGTCTACTTCGGCGCGCGGTTTGC
>JAGBSQ010000131.1 GCA_017631775.1 Clostridia bacterium
ACAATCCCTCCGTCATTTTCTTGCGAAAATGCCACCTCCCTTTGCACAAGGGAGGCTTGAGGTAATCGCCTATTCATTAAAATTGATTTCAATACAGATAGATGCCAAGGACAAGCAATTCTTTCGGTATATCTCCCCCAATTCTTTCATATATTGAACAAAAAGATTTGGGAGGCAAAAATGAGAGGAACCAAAGAAAAAACGACGTCGTCCTCGGTTGGGCTAAATACCGCCGAGGTACTGCAATCGCGACGCGAATATGGAGAAAATATCTTATCGCGGCAAAAGCGAAAAAGCTTTTTGCGGCAGTTTTTAGGAAATCTCAATGACCCCGTCATTCGCATTCTGCTTGCCGCTCTTGCAATCCACTTGCTCCTTTTGCTTGGCAACGGTGACCTTGGCGAGACCATCGGCATTGGCGTGGCGGTCTTTCTTGCCACGCTTATCTCCACTCTTTCGGAGTACGGTTCGGCGCGCGCCTTTGAGCGTTTGGAGCAGGATGCAGGCGGCATTCTTTGCCGTGTCCGCCGTGACGGAACAGTTGTGCAAATTCCCATTCGCGAGGTGGTTGTGGGAGATATTGTACTCCTATCGGCAGGCGATGCCATTCCCGCTGACGGGCGGCTGCTCTTGGGCGAGCTCTCTGCCGATCAATCGGCTATGACGGGCGAGAGCCGCGAGGTGCGCAAATACCCGATGGAAGATGCACCGATGTCACCCGAATCCCCCTCTGCCCTCTTTCGCGGATGCACCGTGACCGAGGGGGGCGGTGAAATGCTTGTAGGAGCCGTGGGTGACAAAACCTTTTTGGGCGAAATCTCACGCGAGATTCAAACCGAAACACGCGAAAGCCCCCTTAGACGCAGGCTCACAAAGCTTGCCAAGCAAATCAGCATCTTTGGCTATATCGCGGCGGCTTTGGTGGCTTTTGCCTATCTCTTTAACACCTTTGTTATCAGCAGCGGTTGGCACCGCGAGCTCATCCTCTTAAAGTTAACCAATCTCCCCTATCTCCTTGAAAACTTGTTGCACGCCTTTACCTTGGCGGTGAGCGTGCTTGTGACCTGTGTTCCCGAAGGGCTACCCATGATGGTTGCGGTGGTTCTTGCCGCCAATATGAAGCGCATGGCGCGCGACCGCGTACTCGTTCGCAAGCCTGTCGGCATTGAAGCCGCAGGCAGTATGAACATCCTTTTTACCGACAAAACAGGAACTCTCACCGAGGGAAAAATGAAGCTTTCGGGAATTCTCCTTCCCGACGGAAATGAAACAACGCTACCGCAACTTTGCCGCTCTCATTCAAGGGCGTGGGAGCTGATCTCTCTTGCGCTCCATCTTGGAACCGATGCCACAAAAGGTGTGGATGCCGACGGAAAATCGGTTGCCCTTGGCGCAAATGCAACCGCTCGCGCATTGCTGGAGAGCGTTTTGGAACAACCGACACCGCGCGGCGTAAACGTTCTTTCGCGACTCCCCTTTGATAGCACGCGCAAATATGCCGCTGTCTCCTTGGGTGGGCGCGAGAAGCTGACTTTTATCATTGGTGCTCCCGAAAGGCTCTTCCCCTTTACATCTGAGCAAATGCACGCAGATGGCAGTATTGTTCCATTCTCGCGCAAGCGAATCGAAGAAGCTATCAAAAAGCAAACAAAACACGGCAGGCGCGTGTTGGCTTTGGCAGTATCGCGCGAAAACGTTCCCGCACCGCTCCACGAGAGCGGCATTCGCGGCTCTCTTTGCTACCTTGGCGCATTCTGCTTGCAAGATGCCTTGCGGAACGAAGCCCCCTCTGCCGTGGCAGGCTTGCAAGATGCAGGCGTGCACGTGGTGATGATTACGGGAGATAGCCCCGAGACTGCCGCAAATATCGGCCGCACGTGCGGAATTGTCAATCGCGAATGCGACATCATTCTTTCAGGCGAGGAGCTTTCTCGACTTTCGGATAGCTACGTTGGGGAAATTCTGCCCCGTTTGGCGGTGGTGGCTCGCGCGCTCCCAACCGATAAGAGCCGTCTTGTTCGCATCGCGCAAGAGCGCGGGTTGGTTGTGGGAATGACAGGCGACGGCATTAACGATGCCCCTGCCCTGCGACGTGCGGACGTTGGCTTCTCTATGGGGAGCGGCACGCAGGTGGCAAAGGATGCAGGCGACATCATTATTCTTGATAACAATCTCGCCACCATCGTGCGTGCGGTGCTTTACGGGCGCGGAATTTTTAAGAACATTCGCAAATTTATCACCCTTCAACTCACAATGAATTTCTGCGCCGTAGGAGTTACGATGATATGCCCCTTCCTTGGTTACGAGTCACCCATTACGGTGCTTCAACTGTTGTGGATCAACATGATTATGGATACGCTTGGCGGTCTTGCCTTTGCAGGCGAGGCGGCTCTGTCCGAATATATGAAAGAGCCACCCAAGAGGCGCGACGAGCCAATCCTTAACGGATATATGATCAATCAAATCGGATTTTTGGGCGCGTTTACTGTGGGATTGTGTATCCTCTTTCTCAAATCTCCGCACATTACGGCGGCATATCGAACGGCACCAAACAACATCTATCTCCTCACCGCGTTTTTTGCACTCTTTATCTTCTCGTCGGTGTTCAACTGCTTCAATGCGCGCACCGACAGATTGAAGTTCTGGGCAGGACTTGGCAAAAATGCCGTCTTTCTTTTGATTATGGGCGCGATTTTGGTCATTCAAATTCTGTTTGTCTATCTCGGTGGAAGTGTATTGCGTACCGTTCCGCTCACGGCACGCGAGCTTTTTGTCACCATGGCACTTTCCCTCGCGGTCTTCCCTGCTGACATTTTACGGAAGGCGGTTTTGAGGCTTGGAAAAAAGAAGAGTGGGTATTAAAGTAGGGGAGGCGTTTCGCCTCCCGTTTTACACACGATTATCGTTTGCTTGCGGGATGCCGAGGACGTCATCCCCTACAAGGAATCAAAAACAACACACGATTTTACTCATTTTCAAAGCGAACTGCCATTTTCGCGAGTGATTCGAAAACAACTTTTTGTAGGGGGCGACGTCCTCGGCGCCCCGCTGTTCGAATTTGTGAGCATAAAAGAAAGCGAGCCGCAATGCGGCTCGCTTTTAACGTTGATTTTAGAAATTAAACTGCGGGCAGTTGGTATAGGGTGCCGGTAGTTGAGAGTCGAAATCAACCCATCCCAAATTTTTAACAAGGACAGATTTTTGATTTGGGAAAATCCAAGTATTTAGGTACTCGATAAAATCATCCTCATCAAAGCAAGTCATACCACCCTTTCGATATTTCTTCGCGCGAGGATCATTTATTAACCAATTAGCGCAAAATTCTATACAATATTCCCGCAAATTATCTGCCACAACATCGGGAACAGAATATACCTTTCTATCCCCATCAGCACTGATAACTATATTTTTCATACAGGATCGTCCCCTTATTCCTCATCCTCTTCAAAACGCCCGATTCCCACGAGAGAATCAACAGGGAGCGAGAAAAGGATTGCACCGCCATCGGTTTTGAGTCCTGCGCATTCGCGAATGGCTTCCATAATTTTTTGCTTATATTCGCTCGAGGTCAAAAACGCAATGGTGTCGGTTTCTTGCTTAAAGGTGGTACCGAGAATTTGCTCGACCTGCTTATTGTTAACGCTGCGCGTATGCAAAATGGTAGCGCCCGTAGCACCTGCGGCACGGCTTGCATCCAGCACGGCATCGGTGAATTTTTGATTGACTACGGCAACGATGAGTTCGTGCATTTTTCGTTTCCCTCTTTCTTTCGTATTTTTTTGCGCCTCGGTGTCCTCTTTTACCGGAGTGGAGAGGATTGCATTGCTGATAAGGTTGGAGATGCCCGAGAGCGGAATGGTAAAGGCAATTCCGTTGCCCATCAGGTAAAGCTTGAGGCTCTTGTTGATGGCTTTGAGAACACGCGACTCGCAATAATTGGGAATGAGCGAGTAAACGATGCTCTTTTCAATTTCGTCAAGCCCGAGATAACTCAAATAGTGCGACTTTGCCGTGCCGTATCCCAAGCCGGAAAAGCTGAGTGCGGCGCATTGCTCGTTGCAAGCCTCACTTAAGGCGACCTCGTCTCCCTTTTTGATGATGCACACCAAAAGCTTGACGCGTTTTTCGGTTGTTGTACGCTTTGCCATTAGGATCTCACCTCCCTATTCTCTGTCGTATAGTCGATGAAATATTCCTGCTCGGAAATAAAGCGGCTGACAGCCACATGGGATTTGTAATTGTAAATCAATCCGCAAACTTGAATAGAAATGATAGGCGTGAGTGCAACAAATGCCACACATCCAAATGCTTGCGTCATAACACTTTCGCCAAGTGCGAGGCATGCGCCGGTTGCCAAGGGCAAAACGAACGCGCTCATCATAGCACCGCTTGCAACTCCACCGGAGTCGAACGCGATACCAACAAAGAATTTGGGAACAAA
The DNA here is from genome assembly GCA_017631775.1 of Clostridia bacterium. The sequence goes on from JAGBSQ010000131.1 coordinate 4,442, forward strand.
GAACGTAAGTCCCAGCGCAATGATATATCCGGGAACCAAAATCCAAAGAATATTGATGCCTGTCAATACGCGGAGCATCGAAAGTCCCAACGCCGCCGACACACCTATGGAGAGCGCCATGCGCATGGTGGATGCCGAAATAGCACCTGCGGTGATTTGTTCTACCTGCTTGTTGAGTACGTAAACGGCAGGCTCGGCGTTAACAATAAAGTAACCGAGCAGCATACCAATGGGCAAAAGAACCCACTTCCAAGCACCTTCCAAAGATGCGAGCGCGCGGCCAAGCTCTTGACCTACGGGCAAAAATCCTTCGTTTGCACCCGTGAGGAAGATAACAAGACCTACAAAGGTATATACCAAACCAATGCCAACGCGGAGCAGCTTTCGTGCCGAGAATGCGCGGGTGAAGAGTTGGAACAAAAGTGCAAAAACAATGATTGGGAGCAGCGCTACTGCAATCTCCTTTGCGTGGTCGGCAAAGCCGTGCAAATAGCGAACGGTGAGGTCTTGAGTGTCAACAATTTGTTCGATAGGGTTGCCCTCGTAGCTTCCACCGCCAATGGAGAAGCAAATGCCAAGCACCATTACCGAGAGGATAGGTCCTACGCTGCAAAGAGAAACGAGACCGAAGGCATCGTCATGTCCTTCTCCGCGTGAGCGCATGCTCGAAACGCCCGCACCGATTGCCATAATAAAAGGAACGGTCATAGGACCTGTGGTAACGCCACCCGAATCGAAGGCGAGCGCCCAGAAATCGGAGGAAACGAAGAACACACAAAGGCCAAAGGTAATGATGTAAAAAACGATGAGCAAGAGCGAGAGGCTCACCTTGAACATTACGCGCAGCATGCCAATGATAAGAAAAATGCCAACGCCAATCGAAATGGTGAGCGTGAGAATGAGCATCATATCAGGGTTGCCCGAAAGCTCTGCCACCTGCCCTGCCAAAATTTGCAGGTCGGGTTCGGAGATGGTTACAAACACACCAATGAGAAAGCTAACAAGGGCTATGAGCCATATTTTATTCGATTTTGCAAGATATGTACCGATTTTAGAACCGATGGTCTGCATCGACATTTCCGCACCCATGGTAAAGAGCGATAAGCCGAAAATCAAGCACACAACGCCAAAGATAAAGAGCAGGAAGATGCCCGGCTCCATGGGCGTGAGCGTAATTGCTAATACGGCTACGATAAGCGCTATGGGTATAATGGACGAAAACGACTCGGAAAGCTTGGATTTGATGAGATTTTGCAACGCTTTTTTCTCCTTTCTCAAATATAGAGGCGCCATATTCCCTCATTTTATATTATAGCATATCAAGGTGTTGTTTGCAAGTTCTTTTTGTCGTTTTCCAAAAAAATTCTTACCTATTTATAATATATTTTTATCTTCACTTAAAAAACGGCACACATTTACAATTTATTCATTTTTGGGGCATTTTTTTAACAAAATATCCATAGACTTTTTGGGGGTGTTTGCGGTATAATGATTGGGTAATTTTATCATTTTATGAAAGAAAGGAACTACACTATGGATTTCTTGTCATTCCTTTGGGAAAACATCTTGTTTCTGTTTCAAGGTGAAGCTTGGAAAATGATCGTTATGTGGCTCATCGGCGGCGTTTTGATTTTCCTTG
>JAGBSQ010000132.1 GCA_017631775.1 Clostridia bacterium
GTTCATAGCCGCGAGCATATGATCGCTGACGTGTTGCAGGGGTAGGTCGATGTATTTGAGAATGCGAGGATTGTCGCGCATTTCTGCTACCAATTCATCGGTGATCTTGTCGGGGTAGCAATACAGAATGCGAATCCACGGGATGGTGGTTTCTTCTGTAATCTTGTGCAAAAGTTCTGCAAGGGCGTATTTGCCGTAAAGGTCAAGGCCGTAGCGTGTGGTATCCTGCGCTACAACGGTGAGCTCGCGCACACCAAGAGCCTCAAGCTGCTTGGCTTCGGCAACGATGTCCTCCATCGGGCGAGAACGGAACTTGCCGCGAATGGCGGGAATTGCGCAATAGTTGCAACGGTTGTCGCAACCCTCGGCAATTTTAATATACGCCGCGTATTCGGGAGTGGTCAGCACGCGCTCGCCGCCAAGGCGGACGGTGTTGCAATCTTCGTGCGAGAAATATTTTTGCTTGGAACCTTTTTTCTTTTTTGTGGTAACGGCTTCAATGGCTTCGACAATGTTATGAATACTACCAACGCCAAGAACGGCATCCACCTCGGGGAGCTCTTTGAAGATCTCCTCGCCGTAGCGTTCTGCAAGGCAACCCGTTACAATAATCGCCTTGAGCTTGCGGTGCTTTTTGAGCCACGCGACGTCAAGAATATTGTCGATAGCCTCTTGCTTTGCGCTCTCAATAAATGCGCAGGTGTTGACGATGATTACATCCGCCTCGATATCCTCTGGGGTGATTTCATAGCCTGCTTGCAGTATTTCGTGCAGCATCACCTCGGTGTCAAGCTGATTTTTAGGGCAACCGAGCGATACAAATCCAATTTTCATATTTTTCATTCCTTTGTGAGTTCTTTTTCTTCTCTAATATTTTATCATAGACAAGACATTTTTACAAGAGCTTTGCCAAAAAATCCACTTCTCTATCAAAAAAACTTCACAAGCAGCACCAAGAAAACGTAAAAAACTATTGCTTTTTTGGCGCAAAAATGATATGATATAAGCAGATAGATGTCATTTTTACCGCATTGTAGGAGGACAACGCTATGCAAAAGAAATACATTCCCGGCATCAATATTCTCGGCGGTGCCGAATACACCGTTCCCGAGCAAATGGAGATGCTCCGTCGCGTTGGTTGGGGTGGTGTGTTTACCGGTTGGAACAAAGAAAAAACCACCGAATGGGCGCTCGCTGCCGACCGTCTCGGGCTTATTTATCAGTCCATTCACTCCCCTTTTTATGAGGTCAGATACCTGTGGGAAGATGGCGACAAAGGAAGAGAAGTTGCAAACCAACTGATTGATTGTGTAAAGGATTGTCACGCCAATCACATTCCTGTAATGGTTATTCACCCCTTTATCGGGTTTGAGGATCACACCCCCACCGAAATCGGTCTTGAGAACTATGCGCGCGTGGTTGACGTTGCCGACCGTCTTGGTGTTCGTCTCGGCTTTGAGAATGTGGAAGGCGAAGAATACCTTGCCGCTCTGATGGAGCGCTTTTGGGATTCCCCTGCCTGCGGTTTTTGCCTTGACACCGGTCACGAGCAATGCTACAACGGTGGCAAGGATATGCTCGCCCTTTATGGCGAGAAGCTCTGCCACACCCACTTCAACGACAATTTTGGCGTTTATGACCCCACCAAAACCTGGGAAAACGATTTCCACCTGACCATGGGTGACGGTCTTGTAAATTGGCGCGGCGTTATGGATCGCATTGATGCTACCTCCTACGAGGGCGTGCTCATGTGCGAGCTCACCCGTGGTAATCCCCCTCAGTGGCACACCCACGACCGCTATGCCGCTATGCCCCTTGAGGACTACTACGCCTTTGCCCTCGACCGCATGCGCGCTGTTATGGATAGAACATTGATTTCAAATCCTATTGAGGTAAAGTAAGAGGACGCGTTTTTTTGTCAGAACCTTCTTGGAAGAAGGTTCCGACACCTCCAAGAACTTTCCTAACATTTTTTCTAAAATAAATTTGTTAGTTCACAAATAGACGGTCGGCGCGAAGTGAAACTTCGCTTTGGCTACCGCTAACGGTTAGGTAGCGAAGCGGCGTGAGCGTAATGAATGACAGTCCGGTGGACTGTCAGAACGCGAACGGGACCGAGCCGCAGCGAGACCCGCCAAGACTCTGCCCGTTAAGAGAATTGTTTGACATCAAGCGAATTGCAAACAACTCTTGTAGGGGACGACCTCCCGGGCGTCCCGCAAAAATCAACGATTATCGTTTGTAAAACGGGCGATTCGTGAATCGCCCCTACGGAAAATTATGAAAAATTAATACAAATTCATACATAAAAGAAAAGAGGAAACAACTATGAAATTAAGTGTTTTAGCAAATCTTTACGGACATTAGTCCTTGGAAGAAACCTTGCAAATCCTCACCGGTCTTGGTGTTCACACCGTTGAAATCGGTGCAGGCGGCTACCCCGGCAAGGCTCATTGCAACCCCGAAGAACTCCTCGCTGACGAAGCAAAATACAACGAGTTCATCTCTCTCTTCAAAAAATATGACGTTACCGTTTGCGCTCTTGCCGTTCACGGCAACGCTCTGCACCCCAACCGTGAGATCGCTGCATCCTTTGACAAGGACTTCCGCAATGCGGTTCTCCTCGCTGAAAAGATGGGCGTTGACACCGTTATCACCTTCTCCGGCTGCCCCGGTGACAGCGAAAACGCTACCTACCCCAACTGGGTAACCTGCCCTTGGCCCGAGGACTTTTTGGCTATCCTGGATTGGCAATGGAATGAAAAGGTAATTCCCTACTGGCAAGAAGCAGGCGCTTTTGCAGTGGCTCACAACGTGCCCCACATCGCTTTTGAAATGCACCCCGGCTTCTGCGTTTACAACCCCGAAACGCTCCTCAAGCTCCGCGCCGCTGTTGGCCCCGTGATCGGTGCGAACTTTGACCCCTCTCACCTCATTTGGCAAGGTATGGATCCCGTTGCCGCTATTCGCGAGCTCGAGGGCGCCATCTATCATGTTCACGCAAAAGACACCAAGATCGACAAATACAACACCGCTAAGAA
>JAGBSQ010000018.1 GCA_017631775.1 Clostridia bacterium
ATTTTCAACAACTTTTCCACAGCTGTTGAAAACTATGTGGAAAACTCAAAAAACGTTGTGGAAATTCAAAGATCCTTTTTGATGTCGTTGATATCCGCCATAATGGTGGGATCTTCCAAAATCTTATTTTCGATCAGTCGGTGAGAGGAAATAATGGTGGAGTGGTCGCGGTCAAAAATTTTGGCAATGCTCGGGAAGGACATCTCCGCGATCTCACGAATGAGGAAGATGGTGATGTGACGGGCGTTGGCAATATCCTTGTTTCTCTTGTTGCCCGTCAAACTCTCGCGTGTAATGCCGTATTTATTGTAGACTGCGTTAAAAATTTTATCAACGGTTACGCTGACCGGTTCGGCTCCGCCGAGAAGTTCGGAGATGCATTCCTGCGCCAGCTCCATGTTGATCTCCTTGCCGGAGAGGAAGGAGAGTGCACCAAGCTTTTTAATAGCGCCTTCGATTTGACGAATGTTGGAGCGCAGGTTTTCACCAAGGAAGGTAAGCACGTCGTCAGGGATAGTGATGTTGACCTGCTCTGCCTTCTTTTTGATAATGGCAATACGGAGCTCCAAATCCGGCGGCTCGATGTCGGCAAGAAGTCCCCACTCAAAGCGCGAGGTCAATCTATCCTCAAGCGTTTTGATGTCTCTTGGCGGACGGTCAGAGGTCAAAATAATTTGCTTCTTTCCATCGTAAAGAGCGTTAAAGGTATGGAAGAATTCTTCTTGCGTTGAGGTCTTGCCTGCAATAAACTGAATATCGTCAATGAGCAAAACGTCGCAATTGCGGTACTTTTCGTGGAACTCTGCCATAGTCTTGTTTGCCAAGCAGGCAATCATTTGGTTGGTAAAGTCCTCACCGCGCGTATAAATGATTTTGATATCGGGGTTGTTCTCCTTCATGCGGTTGATGGTCGCGTGCATCAAGTGCGTTTTGCCAAGACCGCTGTTGCCGTAAATAAAGAGCGGATTGTAGGTAGAAAGAGAACGTCTTGTATCCGACTCATAGTTGGCGGGGCGGTTTGCAACGGCATAGCAAGCAGCGTGTGCAAACTTGTTTGTGCTGCCAACAATAAAGTTTTCAAAGGTGTATTCAAAATTGTAGTCGCTCAATGTGTCAAGCGGGTTTTTGACCTCTTCCTTTTTGGGAGCGGGCTCAAGACCGATGATCTGGCTCTTGATGTTATCCCCTGCCGTAGCGGAGCCGGTAAACACAAGGTTGACCTTTACGTCAAAGCCAAGAAGCTGGCAAAACTTCTTTTCAATAGAAGCGAGGTGCTTGTCTTTTACAATGTTGAATTTAAATCCCGAGGGAATACCCAGGGTAAGCGTGTAATCCGAGCCGCTGGACTCAAAAGAGAGCACCTCAATTTCGCCAAACCAAAGGTTAACAGAGGTTTCGGAGAGCTCCGAGCGGAAGGACTCCTTGACCATGTTCCAAATTTCTCTGATTTCTTCGATGTAGTTTTGAGAAGGCATGAAAATTCTCCTTTCAAAATGTTGTGTCGCGCACATAATTGTATATATTATAACATATATAATAATATTTTACAACGCCCGCGCGCGCGATTTTGATAAAATTTACAAATAATTTAAATTTAACAAAGCAAAACGGTTGTTGACAAATTAAACAAGAGGAGATATAATAAAATTAAGTATGCAGAGTGAGTTGGTAGGAGATGGCGCCTCGACGTTCCGAAAACGAACGGGTAGAATAAACAAATAATCAACCTGTCATCCTGAGCGGAGTCGAACTTTTTCTGAGCAAATAGCGAGGAAAAAGCGCAAGGCGTAAGCCGCAGCGGGATCTCGCTCCAAATCTCGATGGCTTTTTGACGGAATGTAACATTTTCCTTGGTAAGCCATCAAAACTTGTTACGAGATCCCATCGTCGCTATCGCTCCTCGGTTTCACCTCGCTCTTCGCTCGGTGAAACTTCGACTTCGAAAATCGCGTTGCGGTTTTCTTCGCTCAGGATGACATACAGATTTATTATTTTAGAAAAAATGGGTAAGAAATGAGATTACATTACGAAATAAAAGGCATGACCTGCGCGGCGTGTGTCAACCACGTAGAAAAAGCCGTTTGCAAGGTCACACAAAAAGAGGATACGGTAAACGTCTCCCTCTTAACCAACTCGGTTTCAATCACCGTTAGTGATGACACCGATCTGCAAGGTTTTCAAGAGCGACTTGCCGCCTCGGTGAAGAGTGCAGGCTACGAGCTTGTAACCGAACAAAAAGAAAATAAAAAAGAGAATGGCGAGAGCCACAAAAGAGTGATTAACTTGATCCTCTCTGCCCTCTTCACACTTTGTGTGATGTACCTCTCCATGGGTTCGATGATAGGCCTTACTCCCCCTGCATTTTTGCGCGGTGCCGAAAACGCTATTTTGATGTGCTTGGCGCAACTCGCGCTCACCCTCCCCGTTCTTGTTATTAACCGCCGCTTTTTTGTTAGCGGTGCGCGTGCCTTGTGGAACCGCTCGCCTAATATGGATTCCCTAATTTGCGTGGGTGCCGGTGCCTCGGTTATTTACGGATTGTTTGCGCTCGTTATGATAATCACCGCCCAAAACGTTGAAACGGTGCACAAATATTTGCATGACCTCTACTTTGAGTCTGCCGCAATGATCCTCACGCTCGTATCCCTTGGCAAGCTTCTTGAGGCGAGAGCCAAGGATAAAACCGCTGATGCCATTCGTTCCCTTTCTACCCTTGCTCCCTCGTTTGTAACTGTTCTCAAAGAAGAAAAAGAGACTCTTATCCCCATTGAAGAACTCCAAAAAAATGACGTTTTTCTCATTCGCGCAGGCGAGAGAATTCCTGCTGACGGTGTGGTTCTTTTTGGTAGCGGAGCGGTTGATGAATCCGCCCTTACCGGCGAGAGTATGCCCGTAGAAAAAGAAAACGGCAGCGACGTTCGCGCGGCTTGTGTCCTTCTTTCGGGAGCCTTGACGGTGCGCGCCGAGCGCGTAGGAGAGGATTCCTCGCTCTCTCGCATCATTCGTCTTTTGGAGGATGCCGCATCCTCCAAAGCACCTATTGCACGCGTAGCGGATAAGGTCAGCGCGGTGTTTGTTCCCATCGTAATGGCGATTTCCGCACTCACGCTTGCCGTTTGGCTCATCGCCACACAAAATATTGAGCAGGCCCTGCGCTCTGCTATCTCCGTATTGGTCATTTCCTGCCCCTGCGCGCTTGGATTGGCAACCCCCACGGCAATTACCGTAGGTATAGGAAGAGCCGCCAAAGGAGGCATTCTCTTCCGCTCTGCCGAAGCACTTGAAAAATTCTCCTCTGTCAAAACCGTTGTTTTTGATAAGACCGGAACCCTCACCGAGGGCAAGCCGATGCTCACCGACGTTTACACTTATTCCACCACTCCCGAGGAACTTCTTGCCGCCTGCGCGGCTGTGGAGCATCTCTCCTCTCACCCCCTCGCCGCCGCGGTTTGCAAGGGTGCCGAAGCCTTTGGCATTACACAGTTTGCCGAGGTAACGGACTTTAAAACCTTGACCGGTGTTGGTGCGCAAGGTGTTGTTGATGGAAAGCTCTGCTGCATCGGCAA
>JAGBSQ010000133.1 GCA_017631775.1 Clostridia bacterium
GGTGAAGCGGGGCAGATCGATACGAATGCTTCTTGCAGAGGGCCCCTTGCCAATGATGATATCGAGCGCATAATCTTCCATAGCAGGGTAGAGGATTTCCTCAACCGTGAGAGAGAGGCGATGGATCTCGTCAATAAAGAGAACGTCGCCTTCATTCAAATTGGTCAAAATTGCGGCAAGATCGCCTGCTTTTTCAATTGCAGGGCCCGATGTGACGCGAATATTCACGCCCATTTCTGCGGCAATGATGTTAGAAAGCGTGGTCTTACCGAGGCCGGGAGGGCCGTAAAGAAGCACGTGATCAAGGGGATCATTGCGCTTTTTTGCCGCCTCAATATAAACCTTGAGGTTTTCCTTTACCTTTTCTTGGCCTACGTATTCGTCAAGCGTTTTGGGGCGCAGAGAGAATTCTACGTCCGAATCGGATGCCGAATAGGCTGTATTCATAATTCGATTTTCAAAATCAAATTCGTTGGTATCCATGTTGTGTCCTTTCCGGTATCGGCATTACATCAAACGCTTGAGGGCGAGACGAATGATCTCTTCAAGCTCCATTTTGCCAATATCCATATCCTTCATAGCTGCCATTGCCTCTGCACGGGAGTAGCCGAGCACCATAAGCGCATCGGTCGCCTCGGAGAGTTTGCCGCTCTTGGCTGCAGGCGCACCGAGTGTAGGGGTTGCAACCGATGCAAAATCGCTGCCGCCGGGTTCCTTCATCAGCTTGTCCTTGAGCTCAAGAATAACGCGAGCCGCCGTCTTGGGGCCAATTCCGTTGGCCTTGGAGATGGCTTTTTTATCGTCGGTGCAAACCGCCAAAGCAAACTTTTCGGGGGTGAGGTGAGAAAGAATTGCCATAGCAGCCTTGGGGCCTACGCCCGAAACGGTGATGAGGAGCTTGAAGGTTGCAAGCTCTGTTTCGGTTGCAAAGCCAAACAGCTCAATGCCGTCCTCGCGAACGGCAAGGTAGGTAAAGAGCTTGACCGTAGGGGGATCCTTAACAGAACGGTTTGCAGGCATTGCCTCGTAGGTGGTGCCGCTAATGGTCAATTTATATCCTGCGCCGCCAACGTCAATTACGGCGAGGTCATTTTTGAGTAGTGCGAGCTTTCCGCACAGATAATAGAACATAAAATCAGTTCCTTTCGGTCAGTAAATAGGGGAGTTACTTTTTCTTTTTGCTGTGCTGATGCACGCGTTTTTCTTTTTTTGCGGGAATAAAAATCTCTTTGAGCTTGGCAATCACCGTTTGAAGCTTATCCGGAGCCGTATTTTCTTGGCTGATGGCTTCGACCTCGGTCAATTCTTGGGTTTCTTCCTCGCAAACAATTTCATCGCCGTAGTCGATGTCATCGCGGCGCTTGCAACCAAAGTGGAAGCGACGGTCGAGAATGATCAAAAGGATAAATACACAAATCGAAACGATCGAAACGATCAAGCCGATGTTGATGGTTTTGGGGTTATAAACAATGCGAATGTTGTGTGTCTTTCCGGCTTCGCCGCCAACGTGGAAGGAGATGAGTGCGCCAAGTGCCTTTTCGGTCTCTACGCGTTCACCGTCAACCCAAACCTCCCAGCCGTTATCGTAGGCAATGGTGGTCAGTACAAGATCGTTTGCGCGAGATGCGGTGTAGGTGCCCTCAAAGGAGTGCTCGGTGTATTCTTCAATTTGGAATTGGTTTGCACCAAGTCGTGCCATAGCATCCTTAAATACCGCCATGTCGATATACCAGAAGCAGTCAGCGCCGCTCTTCATGTAGAAGTCAGAGCCCTTGAGCGTAAGCTTGAGAGTGAGCTCATCATCTTCTTCGTGCATACCAAGTGAGATGATGCAGGTGCTGTCGTTGCCGTTAAAGGTGCCTTTCTTTGTGGCGGTGCCGTCGTTTACGGTCAGCTCTAAGCTAACCTCTCTGGGGTAGTCGCTGGGAGCGTAGAAGAAGATCTCAGCAGACTCGGGCAGGGGATCTACCGTCATGGTAATGCCTGCGTTTTTAGAGCCGGAGGTTGTAGGCTTATAGCCAACCTCGTTGCCGGCATAGTATTTTTGTTCTACGTTGTTTTTGCTAACGGTAGAAGTGATGGGAACAAATACGGGTACGGGTTCTTCTTCGCCAAGCATTGCGGCAATAATGGCGTTGAGGCGGTCAAAGGGATTGTCATAGTTGTCAACGTAAACGCTTGCATTGTTTTCTTCAATATTTAACCACTCATTCAGAGCGCCCTTTATCAAATCGATTGCATTTTTAACGCTTTCACCGTCTTTTTTCTCTTTTTCGCCATCTTCAACCTTTTCTTCATCGGTTTCTTCTTCCTCCAAGTCTTCTACAAAGCCGAGTTCAAATTTCAAAAGATCCTCCGAAACACCGTAACCCAACGAGAGGGCATAGGGGTTGAGGTAGGCGGTATACTGTGTTAAGTTGTCGGTGGCAAAAACCTCATAATAGTTGCCGTAGAGGGATTGATCGGAGATGAGGTATTTGATGCCAAGGAGAGAGTCGGTAACGGGATTGTTGCCAATGTATTTTGTCCAGTGAGCCTTAGAAGCATATCCCAAGGAGTTCAAAAAGCGAACGGTTTCTTTATTCAAGGTGGAGGTAGAGCCTGAAAGACCGCGCATGCTCAAAGCCATGTTATCGTTGTTAGAGCGATAAAAGGTCTTTTCCATGCGGTAGAAGGAGTCATCCGCATTTTGAACAGTCTCCACAACGGGACGAACTCTCTTTAAAAAGTTGTTGTAGCGGCTGTAGGTGGAGTAGCCAACGTCATTGCCCAGGGCATTAAGGCCGAGCAAACCGCTCAAAAAGACTTCGAGAACAACAATACAAGCCAAAGCAAAGCTTGCAACCTGCTTTTGGTTTTCCTTGCGCATAATAGCAAGCACAGCCAAATAGGCGAACACCAAAATGATAGAGAAGTAAATGCAGGTCAGCCCATCGGGTTGAATGTACTCGCTGTCGGAGTGTTTTTGAATAATGGCGCAAAACAGAGCAACAAGGCCTCCGGTTCCCATTGTAACACGCAACGAAATGTTCTCAAAGTCAGCCATTGCACGGCAGGCAAGCACGCACAAATAGAAGGAGAACATAAAGCTGTAACGGTAGTTGAGCCAGTTCGGCTTTTGGAAGCCGTGCCATGCAAGGTCTACAATGTTGATGGAGAAGCTTGCAAAAAGAACGAACAGCAAAATGCCCGAAAAGATCTTTTCTTGCATGGTGTATTTCTTGGAAAGGAAATACGATGGAATGAGCAAAACTGTTAACAGACCGCAATATACAAAGGGCAAGCCTTGCGGACGAACGGTGTCATAGGAACCCGGCAAAAGCTTATAAAGAAAATCCAAAAGGTCAAATTTGAGGCCAAGGGATTCCCAAGAGGAGCTTGCAAGGGGATCGGAGAAGGTCGTTTTGCCAAAGTTGAGCGAGTAGTAGGCGGCAAAAATAATAACTGCCGCAATACCGAGCGCCAAAGCAGAGTAACCGACAATGCGACCGAGCGAGCGCAAAAAGTGCATCTTTTCGCGCATGGGGTTGTTGCGGTAGCTTTCGGCATTGGCAAAATAGTAAATAAAGAAATAGATGGCGCAGTAGAAGCAGAGCATATAGCCAATGTAGTAGTTGCTAAAGACCGCAATCGAGAGAGCTACTACGTAAAGTTTGAATTTTCCGTGCTTAATGATGCTCTCAATACCGAGGGTGATCAGGGGCAACCACATAACAGCATCAATCCACATGGTGTTGTGCTGTTGAATGATTGCATAAGAGGAGAGCGCGTAACAGATGGAAAAGATGATAATGGCAAGCTTGTTCGGCTTTTTTGCATTCTTGTGCATATAAAATCCAAAGGTCAAGCCGCACAAACCGCCCTTGAGCATAAAGAGTGCGAGCAACGCTTCAAGCATTCTCTCCTCTGGGAAGAGTGCTACCAAGAAGGAAAGGGGACTTGCGATATAATATGCGTAAATGCCCAAAAATTCACCGCCGAGGGCGCGTGCAAAGGAGTAGAGCAGGTCTGCATCTCCGCGCACAAAGTTGCGCAAAGCCTCAAAGAACCAAACGTACTGGCCGTTGAGGTCGAGCACCAAAACGCATCCGTCACCCAAGGGGTGAAGGCCGCGTGCAAGATAGATCAAATAGATGAGGATTGCCGGAACTGCCAAGCACAGAGCAAGGTAACCGTACTCATTCCAAAAAGGGCGGTAGGAGATCTTTCCCCATACCTTTTTGGCAATCATAGGAAGTGTGATTTTCGTTTTTTCGTTGTTTTCTTGGTTCATATCATACATCTCCTTTTGCGGTGGAGTCGGTAGTGCTTGACACAATTTGCTTGATGGCTTTTTCAAGTTTGGGGCGATCCATCGTCATATCTCTTTTGCAGGTTTCGCATATAATGCGAACTTCACTTCCAACGCGCACAACGCGAAAGATCTTGCCGCCGCAGGGGTGCGGCTTTTTCATTTGAATGCGGTCCTCGGGGTGCAACGGAAGAATAGGCATACGGAGCTCCTTTCTATAAAAACACTATATCATCTTATTATAACATAAAAAAAGCGTAATGTAAACCGAATTTTTACAATTTTTATTAAGATTTTTCCAAAAAAAGCGCACAAATCGTTTGACTTTTGCGCCAAAAGGTGATATAATTATCTTGGATATTTATGTAATTAAGATGGGAGAACGATTTTGATTATTTTAGGCATCGACCCCGGACTTGCCATTGTAGGTTGGGGAGTTATCGAATATCAGAACGCAAAATTCCGTACCATTGCCTACGGCTCTATCAATACCCCTAAGGGAACTCGCACCGAAGAGCGCTTGCGACTGATTTGGGAAGGTATGCAGGAATTGATCGAAAAATATCACCCGGACGCGATGGCAGTTGAGGAGCTTTTCTTCACCAATAACATCACAACGGGTATTCGCGTAGCCGAGGCAAGAGGTATTATTCTGCTTGCGGCAGAGTGTGCCTGCGTTCCCATTTTTGAATATACACCGCCGCAGGTCAAGCAGGCGGTAGTCGGTTACGGCAAGGCAGAAAAACGCCAGGTCATTGCAATGGTGACCATGCTTTTGGGTCTTCCCAAGCCGCCGCGTCCCGACGATACAGCCGATGCGCTTGCAATTGCCATTTGCCATGCACACAGCGGCGCATCTCGCTTGGCACAGTACTACAACAAATAAGACGAAAAGGATAAAAGCTATGTGGTATTCAAAAAATTGGAAAGACTATGAATTACTTGATACATCGGATGGAGAACGCCTTGAGCGTTGGGGAGATCTGATCCTCATTCGTCCCGATCCGCAAATTATTTGGAAGGGTGTTGCAAAGCACCCCGCATGGAAGAAGGCTGACGGTATTTACCGCCGTTCTCATTCGGGAGGCGGCGCATGGGTAAAGAACAATTTGCCCGAATCTTGGAAAATTCAATATGGCGATCTTGGCTTTGTTCTTCGTCCGATGGGGTTCAAGCACACGGGTCTTTTCCCCGAGCAGGCCGCTAACTGGGATTGGTTCTCGGGTCTTATTCGCGAATCAAACAGACCGATCAAGGTCCTCAATCTCTTCGCTTACACGGGCGGTGCAACCGTAGCTGCGGCAAAGGCAGGTGCCTCTGTTGTGCACGTTGATGCTTCCAAAGGCATTGTAGCGCAGGCGAAAGAGAACGCCGCACTTTCGGGGCTTTCGGATGCTCCCATTCGTTATATCGTCGACGATTGCAAAAAGTTTGTTGAGCGCGAAATCCGTCGCGGCAATCACTATGACGGCATTATTATGGACCCTCCTTCCTACGGCAGAGGCCCAGGCGGCGAGGTTTGGAAGCTTGAAGAAAGCATCAACGAGCTCATTACGCTCACCGCACAGCTCCTTTCCGATGAGCCGCTCTTCTTCCTTGTCAACTCCTACACCACGGGTCTTTCTCCCTTGACCATGAGCTATCTCTTGGAATTGAAGGTGAAGGCACGCTACGGCGGAGAGATTGAGGCAGGCGAGCTTGGCCTCAAGGTTACCCAAACGGGTGCATTCTTGCCCTGCGGAGCAAGCTCCCGTTGGTATCTCAAATAAGCAAACACATTTTTGAAAGGACACACCATTTTGTCTGATATTTATATTCATGCACGGGATCTCTCGTTTTCCTACCAAGATGAAGAGGGAAGAGAGGATAACCCGGCCCTGAAAAACTTTTCGGTAGATATTCACCGCGGTGAGTACGTAGCGGTCCTTGGCCACAACGGCTCGGGTAAATCTACCTTTGCAAAGCTTTTGAATTATATTTTGGAGCCGACCTCGGGAGAATTGGTTGTGGGCGGTGTAGACCTTGCCCGCAAGGATCTTACCGATACGGATATTCTCAACTTGAGAAAAAACGTTGGAATGGTCTTTCAAAACCCCGATAACCAGCTTGTTGCTACCGTTGTAGAACAGGACGTTGCATTCGGCCCCGAAAACCTTGGCATTGATCGCGAGGAGCTTCGTCGCCGTGTTGATTTTGCACTTGAAACCGTTGCCATGACGGCATATGCCAAGCATGAACCGCACCGCCTTTCAGGCGGACAAAAGCAAAGAATTGCAATCGCGGGTATTCTTGCTATGATGCCGGAGTGTGTAATTTTTGACGAATCCACCGCAATGCTTGACCCCGGCGGACGCCGCGAGGTGCTTGATACCATTCGCAAGCTCAACCGCGAAAAGGGGTTGACGGTGCTCAATATTACACACTATATGAACGAGGCAGCCGAGGCAGATCGTATTATCGTTATCAACGACGGTGCACTTTTGATGGACGGCACGCCCGACCAAATTTTTGCACAGCGCGATGCACTTAATGAGGTGGGACTTGAGGTTCCGCAATGTGCAGAGCTCATTCATGCGCTCCGCGCCGCAGGCATAAAGCTCGAGGGAGATCAAATCTCCTCGCCCGAGGCTTGTGCCGATTTGCTGCAAAAAGCATTTGACAAACGCGCAAAATAACAAAGAGGAAAACAATGGACAAATTATATCTTGATCACGTGAGCTACGTTTACAGCGCAGGCACGCCTTATGAGCAGGCCGCGCTCGATGACGTATCGGTAGGCATACGAGAGGGATGCATCACCGGTATCATCGGACACACCGGCTCCGGAAAATCCACCATGATGCAAATGCTCAACGGCCTTATCAAACCCAAGGCCGGCAGAGTGCTTCTTGACGGATATGACATCAACAGTACCGTAGACGACGTCTACGATGCGTGGAGCGAGCGCGAGGAATACGCCGCACTCCCACCGCGCAAACGAAAAAAGAAAATGCAGGCAGAGATCCGCGAGCGAAAGTCCAAGCTTTGCTTCCGTGTCGGCCTTGTTATGCAATATCCCGAATATCAGCTGTTTGAAGAGACCGTGTATGCCGATATCGCTTTTGGCCCTCGCAATATGGGTCTTGATGAAGAGGAGATCCGCGCACGCGTACTTGAGGCTGCCGCTTTTTGTGATATTGGAGAGGAGCTTTTGGAAAAGTCTCCCTTTGACCTTTCCGGCGGTCAAAAGCGCCGTGTAGCACTTGCAGGCGTAATTGCTATGCGCCCCGAGGTTTTGGTGCTTGATGAGCCTGCCGCAGGTCTTGATCCGCTCGGCCGTACCTTTATCTTCAACGGCATTCGCGCATATCAAAGAAAAACCGGTTCCACCGTTCTTATCGTAAGCCACAGTATGGAGGATATGGCGCGTTATTCCGATGACGTTATCGTTCTTTCGGGCGCAAAGGTTCTTCGTCAAGGCTCGAGAGAAGAGGTCTTTGCACACGTTGACGAGCTTGCAAAAACCGGTCTTGATGCACCGCAAATCACCAATTTGATGTGTCTTTTGCGCGAGCGCGGTGTGGATGTTCCGCAAAACATTTATACGGTTGAAGAGGCCACCGCGGCACTCAAGCAACTGCTTTTGACGGGAGGTGACACACAGTGAAGGGCGTTTCCTTTGGACAGTACTATCCCGCAGATTCCATCATTCACAAAATGGATCCTCGCTTTAAGATCCTTTTGGCTACCGTCTTTATCGTAGCAACCTTTTTGTGCAAGAGTGCCGTTTCCTTCCTGGCACTGCTGTGCATTGGCTTGGCACTCATTTTTATCAGTAAAATTCCCCTGAGAACCATCGTTCGCTCCATCGCGCCCCTGCTGTTCATCATCGGTTTTACCGTTGTTATCAAC
>JAGBSQ010000019.1 GCA_017631775.1 Clostridia bacterium
TTCCACGTTAACTGGTTCCGTACCGACGCAGAAGGCAACTTCATTTGGCCCGGATTCGGCGACAACATGCGCGTTCTTATGTGGATCCTCGACCGTTGCGAAGGCAAGGTTGACGCTGTTGAGACCGCTATCGGCTTCGTTCCCAAGGCTGAGGACATCAACATCGAAGGTCTCGAGGACGTTACCATCGACACCATTCGTGAGCTGCTCACCATCGACAACGAAAGCTGGCTCGAGGACGTTGAAAACATTAAGGCGTTCTACAAGCAAGTTGGCGATCGCGTTCCCGCAGAGCTCTACGAGGAACTCGCAACTCTTGAAGCAAACCTTAAGAAATAAGATTTGTGCGAATCCCTTCCCTCTTTGGGAAGGGATTCTTTTTGATTTTTTATGCAAAAAAAACGAATATTTTTAAAAAAATTCTTGACAAAGTCGAATTTCGTGGTATAATAGGAACATATATTCAAAGGCGATGACCGGAAATCAAGTACAAAGAGTCACATGTGCACAGAGAACTGCCGTTTGGTGCGAGGCGGTGACAGGACTTTTTGGAAATACACTCCGCGAGCTTTGCATCGAAAGCCAATGGTGAGTAAGTTGCAACGGGTTGCTCCGTTACGGGCATAGGGTATGATGGTACCCGATGAGGTCTGTTCCGCAAGGAATAGGCGAACAGAGGTGGTAACACGAAGTATATTCGTCCTCCGAGTCTTTGACTTGGAGGACTTTTTTGTTTTCGTCCCACTCCATCAGAAGGAGGATTTAAAATGAACACCCTTTTGATTACATCTATGTTAGTTGTCTTTTTTGGTATTATGATCGGCATTGGCATTTACTGTCGCCGTCACTCCACCGACGTTGGCGGATTTGTGCTTGGCGGCCGCTCGATTGGCCCTTGGCTCACGGCTTTTGCATTTGGCACGTCCTACTTCTCAGCGGTAATCTTTGTTGGATATGCAGGTCAGTTTGGTTGGAGCTTTGGTTTGGCATCTACTTGGATCGGTCTTGGGAACGCCTTTATCGGTTCTCTTCTCGCTTGGGTGGTTTTGGGTAGACGCACACGCGTCATGACACAACACCTCGGTTCGAAGACGATGCCCGACTTTTTTGGTGCGCGTTTTGATTCGAGCGGGCTCAAGATTGCAGCATCTTGCATTACGTTTGTCTTCCTTATTCCCTACACCGCATCTCTTTACAACGGACTTTCCCGTTTGTTCTCAATGGCGTATGAAGGCATCGACTATGCCGTTTGCGTAATCGTGATGGCAGTTTTGACGGGCATTTACGTGCTGATTGGCGGCTACGTTGCAACTGCAATCAACGATTTTATTCAAGGATTGATCATGCTGGGCGGCATTGTTGCGATGATTGCTGCGGTTCTCAACGCCAACGGCGGACTGAGTGCTGCCATTGAAACACTTGCAACCGGCGAGAATGGTGGTTGGGAGTATGCTTCCTTCTTTGGGGCAGACCCCGTATTCCTTTTGTTTGTTGTTCTCTTGACCTCTCTTGGCACTTGGGGACTGCCGCAAATGGTGGGTAAATTCTATGCCATCAAGGACGAGGATGCCATTAAGAAAGGCACGGTTATCTCTACCGTGTTCGCCTTGATTGTCGCGGGCGGATGCTACTTCCGTGGCGGTTTTGGACGCCTCTACAACGTAGGTGATGCAGTTGCCAAGGGGGATTTTGACGCGATTATTCCCACAATGCTCTCTACACTTCCCTCTATCATCATCGCGATCGTTATTGTATTGGTGCTCTCGGCATCAATGTCGACGCTTTCCTCTCTTGTGCTGACAAGTAGCTCGACCGTGACACTTGACTTCATCGCTCCTCTTTGCGAGAAGAAAAAGCCCATGAACGAGAAGAAACAGATGCTTTGCATTCGTATCTTTATTGCGGTGTTTATTATCATTTCGGCGGTGATTGCCATTATGCAATACCACAACAAAAATATGCTCATCGCGCAAATGATGGGTGTATCGTGGGGTGCTCTCGCGGGCGCGTTCCTCGCTCCCTTCCTCTACGGTTTGTACTGGAAAAAGACCACCAAGGCAGGCGTTGTGGCATCCTTTGTGTTTGGCGTTGGCTTGGAGCTTGTTCAATTGCTCATCTCAATGAACGTCTTTAGCGTGGCGAATATTCCCGTGCTTTCGTTCGTGTTCAAAAACTCACTCTACTCGGGCGTGTTTGCGATGGTGGGCGGACTGATCCTCGTTCCCGTGGTAAGTCTGTTGACACAAAAGAGCACTCCCAAAAACACCGACGAGATCTTCTCTTGCTACGAGCGTAAGGCGCTTGTTACGGTGACGGACTCGCTGGGCGAGGAAAAGAAAGGTTGATTTTAACAAAAAAGTGGTTACCTTGCCAAGGTAGCCACTTCTCTTTATTGTTTTCACTTATTCTTTTTCGCTCTCCACTCCGAGGAAAGGATAGCGCAAACGCCGACGTTGGCGTACGTTCCCTTGATGAGCATTGCCTCACGTTGCACGCCCTCAAAGGTCATGCCGACCTTTTCCATGACGCGGCGCGAAGAGTCATTGCCCTCCATAAACTTTGCTTCAATTCGGTTCAGACCAAGATTTTCAAAGCCGAATTCAATGACCTTTTCCAAGGCTTCGGCGGCAATTCCGCGCCCCCAATACTCGGGGTTGAGAACGTAGCCGACCTCGGCACAGTCGTTGGCACAGTGAAAGGCGGTAAAGCCGCAGGTACCAATCATTTTGCAATCGGGTTCAAAGACCACTGCCCAATCGTAAAACATGCCCGCCGAATAGCGATTGCCGAGGTATTCGAGATACTCGCGCGTAAAATCGCGGTCGGGATGTGGGTTCCATGTGAGATACTTGGTCACATCGGGGCGAGAGGCGTATTCGTACATATCGGAGGCATCTGCCACAATCATTTTGCGGAGCGTAAGTCGCTCGGTTGCAAGTTCGGGCAAATGCGAGAAAACACGGTAAATTTTTTCTTTTTTCATTCTCTTACAATCCTTCTTTTTTCTAATCTTAATTATATCTAAAAACGCCTTCAAATGCAAGCGTTTTTGCAAAAAATATCGCATTATTTTTCTCTTTTCCCCTTTTATTTTATAAGATTGTATGTTATAATAACAATATCTACTAACCGAAGGGGGACGAACAATGGACTATATTATGAATGACGTATTGTCCGGCGCGATCGTTCCCGTTTTGCTTGGAATGACACCCGAGGCGAGTGAAACTGCACACCGCATGTACCGCCGCCACGGTGTAATGTCGCATGTGTTTTGCGATAAAATTCCCTTGGCTTCCCGCCTCTCGCTTTGCATGAAGTTCCATCGCATTCCCAAAACCTCGGGCGAGCAGCTGCTCCTGCAAGCACTCTCGGATTTTGCCGATCAGCTTGGCAATGCCGACCTCATTTTGTACCTCATTCCCTGCAATGAGCGCTACACAAAGCTGGTGTGGGATCACTCAGAGGAGCTTGAGCGCCGTTTTGTGATTGCCGACCGCGATGAGATGGAACGCGTTTGGTTTGGTGCCAAGGCTGCACCTCTTGAGGAGGTGACGGCATGAAAAATTGCAAATATCTTGGCATTCTTGGCGGTCTTGGACCTATGTCGACCGTTTATTTTTGCGAACTGCTCAACCTGCACACCGCTGCGGCCCGCGATGCCGATCACATTGATATGCTTATCAGCAGCCGTGCCACAACACCCGACCGCACGGCATACATCATTGACAAATCCGCTCCCGATCCCCTGCCTGTAATGCTTGAGGAGGCTCATCGCCTTGAGCGCGCAGGTGTGGATCTTATCGTTGTTCCCTGCAACACCGCCCACTATTTTTATGACGGACTTGCAGAGGGTTGCAACACACCTATTTTGAACATTATCGACGAGACCACCGCGCACCTCTGTGGCATTGGCGTGAGAACATTTGGTCTGCTTGCCACCGAGGGAACCATTCGCTCGGGTGCATACGAGCGTTTTTGCGCGCCTCGCAATTTGACTTGCATAACCCCTACCGAAGAAGAGCAAAAGATTATTACAAGCATCATTTTTGATGCGATCAAGCAAAACAAGCCCGTAGATATGGTAGCGTTTAAAGGCGTGGTCAATTCTCTTCGCGCTCGCGGATGTGAAAAGATCGTGCTGGGTTGCACAGAGCTTTCCCTTCTCAAAAAGCAAGGTCTTAACGATGAGTTGTTTGTTGATTCGTTGGACGTTTTAGCTTACCGCACCATTCTTGCCTGCGGCAAAACGCCTATTGGCTTCCCTGCTTCGTTTGACAAAGAGGTGGCCCAATGAAGGCACAGGTTTTGCTTGGCAAATATTTTGGGGAGACTGAAATCCCCAATATCGAGATTGATAAAATAACCGATCACTCCGAAAAAGCAAACGAGAAAAGCGTTTTTGTTTGCATTCGCGGTGCCCGATTTGACGGACACACGCTCGCTCCGCGCGCATACGAGCGCGGTTGCCGCATCTTTGTTGCCCAACAGCCGCTTGACTTGCCCCCCGATGCTTTCGTGCTTTTGACAAGCAACAGTCGCAAGGCCCTTTCGCAGCTTGCCTGCACGCTTTGGGGTGACCCCTCAAAAAAGATGCACATCATTGGCATTACCGGCACCAAGGGCAAGACCACCACGGCTACCATGCTTGCGCACATTCTCAATTCGGTTGGCATTCCTGCAGGATATATTGGAACCAACGGAATTGCCTATGGAGAAAAGCAACTCCAAACCGCAAATACCACGCCCGATCCCTTGACCCTGCAGCAAACGCTTGCCGATATGCACAGCCATGGAATGCGCGCGGTTGTTATGGAGGTCTCCTCGCAAGGATTGATGCAACAACGTGTTGCAGGCGTGCATTTTGAAACCGTTCTTTTTACAAATCTTTACCCCGACCATATAGGAAATACCGAACACCCTTCGTTTGAGCATTATCGCAATGCAAAGCATTCCCTTTTTACCGATTTTGATATTCAAAACGCAGTTTGGAATATTGACGACGATGCCACCGCCTTTATGCAAAACGGGTGTGTTGCCAACCGCAATTTAACGACCTCTTGCACGCAAGCGGCCGATTATATGGCAAAAAGCATTTTGCAGCTGCGCGATGCTGACGGATTGGTTTCAAAGTTCAACCTTGTTACCGCCACACAATCGCTCCCCTGCCGTTTGCGCTTGCTTGGAGAACACAACGTTGCAAATGCCCTGCTTGCCCTCTCTGTGGCAAACGGTGTTTTTGAAATTCCCCTACCCCGCGCCATTTCGGCTCTTGAGGAGTTGACCATTCGCGGCAGAGCCGAATGTGTTCCCCTGCCAAACGGTGCACTTTGCATTATCGACTACGCGCACAACGGTGAAAGTCTGCGACATTTGCTCACTTCCCTACGCGCATACAATCCCGCGCGCTTGATCTGCCTGTTTGGCTCGGTTGGTGAGCGCACACAACTGCGCCGCCGTGAGCTTGGCGAGGTTGCCGGAGAGCTTGCCGATTTTTCGATCCTGACCTCCGACAATCCCGGCACGGAGGACCCTTTGCAAATTATAGACGAGATTGCAAAAGCGTTTGGCGACAACAAAGAGGCTTACGTTAAAATTCCCGACCGCAAGGAGGCCATTGCTTACGGTGCTTCGATCCTGCAAGAGGGTGACATTCTCGTTCTTGCCGGAAAGGGTCATGAGGAATATCAGCTGATCGGAAAAGAAAAAATCCCTTTTTCGGAAAAAGATATCCTCGCACAAATCACAAAAAACGATCCCATTTTATTATAAAAACAATTTTTAAGGAGGCGCTATGGCACGTTTGGTTTTTCACATCGACGTTAATAGCGCCTTTCTTTCGTGGGAAGCCGCAAGACGCGTCAAAAACGGTGAGGCAGATATTCGTCTCATTCCCTCGGCGATTGGCGGAGATCGCGAAAGCCGCCGCGGTGTTATTTTGGCAAAATCCATTCCCACAAAGCAATATGGTATTAAAACGGGTGAGCCGATTGCAATGGCTCTTAGAAAATGCCCCCACCTATATATTGCAAAGCCCGATTTTGCACTTTATGAGCAATGCTCACGCGCTTTTATGGATATTTGCCGTAAGTATGCCCCCGTGGTTGAGGTCTATTCGATTGACGAGTGCTTCCTTGATATGAGCGGCACCTCAAGGCTTTATCCCGACCCTGTAGAAATTGCAAAAACGATTAAAAATGAAATTCGCGACACGCTCGGCTTTACGGTAAACGTGGGCATTGGCTCCAACAAGCTGCTTGCCAAAATGGCGAGTGACTTTGAAAAGCCGGACAAGATCCACACGCTGATGAGTTCCGAGATTCCTGCAAAAATGTGGCCGCTCCCCGTTGAGGCACTCTTCTCTCTTGGTCGCTCTGCGGCAGAAAGACTGCACGGCATGCACATTCGCACCATTGGCGAGCTTGCCGCTATCGATGTGGCAGACCTGCGCACGGTGTTTGGCGTAAAAATGGGCGAACATCTCCACCGCTTTGCTAACGGAATTGACACCTCCCCCGTGCTTGCCGAGGCAGAGGAAGCCAAAGGATACGGCAACTCCACCACGCTTGCAAAGGATTTGACCACGGCAGAAGAGGCTTACCCGATTCTCCTCTCCCTTGCCGACAGTTGCGCCTCACGTATGCGAAACGATGGACAAAGAGCCACCTGCGTATCGGTTACCATTCGCGACACCGCCTTTCGCAATCGCTCGCATCAACAACATCTCTCGCACGCAACAGACATCACCTCCGAAATTTACGAGGTGGCTTGCCGTCTGTTTGATGATCTTTGGGATAGAAAAATGCCCTTGCGCTTGCTCGGTGTTTCCCTTTCGCAACTCACACGCGAGGATGCGGCACAGCTTTCGATGTTCCCTGACCCGAAGCGTGAGCGAGAACAAGAACTCGACCGCCTGATTGACGGTTTGCGCCATCGGTTTGGCTCGGACACCATTGTGCGTGGCTCGATTATGGAGCAAAGCAAGAGCGTTGGTAAAAAGCATAAAGCGGCGCTTAATTTAGAAAAAGAAGAATGATATTTCCCACTTCTGTGGAAAATATCATTCTTTTTTTGCTCTATTTTAATGCTTTATTTCATAAAATGTAATTATTATAAGGAACATACGGCAACATAGCATAAACAAGTACCGGTGGAATGATGGAGAGATACATCAAGAAAGCATATAGGCCTGTGTTTGAATACCACAATGCCGCTGCTATGAACGGTATCATTGCAACAAGGTACCAAACCGAGAGTTTCTTTCTTAATCTAGCCTTGCAGTGAGGGCATCGGATAACATGCTTGCCATCTATCAACTTGGTCTTGGCAAACTCGCCGGGGGTTCGGGAAAAACTTTGCTTTAACAATTGAGAGTTTGTAAAGAATTGGTGACATACCGGGCACTTTTTCATATCTAATCTCCTATTTGGGCAGTCTGTTTTTCTGTATTATAGCACATTTGTTGCAAACTGTCAAGGATTTGCAACCTGCGGTTGATTTGTAAAATAAGAATATGAGAGGTTAAAATGCAAACACGAGCAAAAAAACTGTTTTGGAATGCGATGCTACTGACGGTTGCGTCGTTGTTTATGCGCACCGTCGGGGTGAGCTTTCAGGTGGTGGTATCGGGGCGCGTGGGCGCGGAAGCAATGGGGTTATTCTCTATTCTTTCGGGTGTCTACGGCTTTGCCTTGACCTTGGCAACCTCGGGTATTCACCTCGGCGTAACGCGGATGTCGGTGGAAGCAATGGAGAGCGGCAACCGAGCGCGCGTGCGCGGAATTTTGCGGCGCGCAACGGCTTATGCACTCTTTTTTGGCTTTCTTGCTTTCTTTTTACTCTTCACCTTTGCAAAGCCGATTGGTCTGTATTGGTTAAAGGATGCGCGCACGGTTTCCTCTCTGCGACTTTTGGCGATTACACTACCATTGATTGCCCTCTCCTCGGCGTGGAGCGGATATTTTTCGGCAATGCGCCGCCCTTGGAAGAACGCGGCGGTGCAGGTATTTGAGCAAACCGTTAAAATTGGGGTGACAATGTATCTTTTGGCGTTCTTTTTTGCAAAGGACGTTGAGAGTGCCTGCCGCATTCTCGTTCTTGGCGGTGCGGTGGCAGAAGTATTTTCTTTCTTTTTAGAATGGATTTTATATCGGTTAGATAAGAGAAAGCATCTTGGCAAAGAGGTTTTACATCAGGTGGGCGACACCAAAAAGCTGATTTCCATTACACTCCCCATCGCCGTCACCACCTACATTCGTTCGGGACTGATCACACTCCAACACATTCTCATTCCCGAAGGCTTGCGCAGGAGCGGCGCCTCGCATGCCGCGGCACTTGTGGCTTACGGCAGTATTCAAAGCATGGCGCTCCCTGTCATCCTCTACCCTGCCGCCTTGATGTATTCCTTTTCGGGATTGCTTGTTCCCGAATTGGCCGAGGCCGAGGTACATGGAAGACGGCGGCATATTCATTATATGATCTCGCGCACGTGGTCGCTCTCGCTGCTTTTTTCGTTTGGTGTTGCAGGGGTGCTGATCTGCTTTTCGGGTGAGATCGGTGCGGCGCTTTATCCCAACTCCGAGGCGGGATATTACATTCGCATTCTCGCACCGCTCATTCCCATTATGTACCTTGATACCGCGACCGACGCCATGATGAAGGGTCTTGGCGAGCAGATGTATTCGATGAAAATCAACGTTGCCGATGCCGCGCTCTCGGTTGTTTTGGTGCTTTTGTTGATACCGCGGTTTGGCATTTGGGGTTACATCATTACCATTTACGTCTCGGAGCTGTTCAACACGGTTTGCAGTATTACTCACCTGCTTGTGGTGAGCGGAACACCCGTGCGCATTTGCAAATGGGTCTACAAGCCGCTCTTTTGCATTGTTTTGTCTACGTTTTTTGTGCGGCTTTTGTTGGAGCGGCTCGGTGGCAAAATACATTTTGCCGCGCTCTCAATCATTTTGCACGCCTTGGCAGTACTGTTGGTGTATACCTTGCTTTTGCGAGTAACACGCGCGGTGGAAAAGGAGGACGTTGTGTGGGTGAAAAAGCTGTTTTCACCAGCTTCTAAACAAGAAAAAAGGACGAAAATCGTTTGAATTTCGTCCTTTTTATTTCGTTTTTATGCGTCTTGCTCTTCTTCGTCGTCGCTATCGCGTTTTTGCGAAAGCTGTGCTTGAAGCATCATATCCTTAACCTTCATCAGTCTCGTGGTGTTGCCACGCTCGTTTTCATCAAGTTTCATTTTAATGGTCTTGATGGTTGCAAGGTATTGCGGCATAAGGATATATTCGAGTGCATTAACACGGCGGCGAGTACGCTCGATTTCCTCGGCGAGGAGCTGTGCTGTTTTTTCAAACTCGGCCAAGCGGATGAGGTCCTCGAGAATTTCGTTCAGCTCGCGCAAAGAGGAATCCAATTCGCCCGAGGTGAATGCCATGCCGTAGTTGTAGCTATCGCTTCCCCCCTCTGCGTGTACGCGCAGCTGGAACACGGGAACTGTAACACTCATGATGTTTTTGTATTCGACGGAGAGCTCGCCCTCCTTTTTGGGACAGATGAGGGCTTCTTCGAGCATTTTGGGGCTGCTAAGCGCACTTGCAACTGTAAAAGATTGATAAACCTTGCCAAGCGCTTCTTCTACGCGCTCGCGCAGAGCCTTATCCTCGCGTACAACGTCGAGAAATTGCTTCATCAGTTCGTCGCGCTTATCTTTGAGCAGTTTATGACCCTTGCGCGCGGTTTGGTAGCGTGTTTGAATACGCTTCATTTCCATACGCGTGGGGTTAACTCTCAATTCTGCCATGTTCGTCTGTCACCTCTCTTTCCGTAAGAATTGACCAAGGAATTACGCCTTTTTCGGCCAGTATTTTTCAATCATTTCGGGCTTGATACGCTTCATTTCGCTCTTGGGCAAAATGGAGAGCAGCTCCCAACCGAGGTCCAAAGTTTCTTCAATGGAGCGGTTTTCGTCAAAGCCTTGGTTGATATATCTCGCCTCGAACTCGTCTGCAAACTGCGCGTAGAGACGGTCGATGGGAGAAAGTGCAGCCTCACCGAGAACTACCATGAGCTCTTTTGCTTCCTTACCGCGAGCATATGCGGCAAAGAGCTGGTTGAGGGTTGCGGAATGGTCCTCGCGCGTTTTGCCCTCGCCAATACCCTTATCTTTAAGACGGGACAGAGACGGGAGAACGTCAACGGGCGGCATATAACCCTTGCGGTACATTTCACGGGAGAGAATGATCTGGCCCTCGGTAATGTAACCGGTCAAGTCGGGAATGGGGTGTGTCTTGTCATCCTCGGGCATGGTGAGGATCGGGATCATGGTGATGGAGCCCTCGGAGCCCATTTTACGGCCTGCACGCTCATACATGGTTGCAAGGTCGGTGTAGAGGTAACCGGGATAACCGCGACGGCCGGGAACCTCTTTACGTGCGGCAGAAACCTCACGCAAAGCCTCGGCGTAGTTGGTAATATCGGTGATGATAACAAGCACGTGCATATCGCACTCGAATGCGAGATACTCTGCAGCGGTCACTGCCATACGAGGTGTGGAAATACGCTCGATTGCAGGGTCGGATGCGAGAGTGATAAAGAGCACGGTACGGTCGATAGCACCGGTCTTTTTAAAGTCGGAAATAAAGAAATCTGCTTCTTCAA
>JAGBSQ010000134.1 GCA_017631775.1 Clostridia bacterium
CGATGCCGAGGTTGCCGAAAAGGCGCCTATCGGTGACCGCACCAACATGGTGTTCTCCGGCTGCAGCGTGACCTACGGCACCGCGATCGCGGTTGTAACCGCTACGGGCATGGATACCGAAATGGGTCGCATTGCAAACCTGCTCGACAACGAGAACGAGACTCAAACGCCCCTGCAACAAAAGCTTGCCCAGCTTGGCAAGTACCTTGGCATTGTGGCTCTTGCCGCTTGCGGTGTCATTTTTGTGGTAGGTCTTATCAACCAAACTCCCCCGCTTGAAATCTTCATGACGGCTGTCTCCTTGGCGGTTTCCGCAATTCCCGAGGGTCTGCCTGCAATCGTTACCATCGTTCTCTCCATCGGTGTGCAAAGAATGGTTAAGAGAAACGCCCTCATTCGCCGTTTGCCTGCGGTTGAAACCTTGGGCGGTGCCTCTATCATTTGCTCCGACAAAACCGGCACGCTGACACAAAACCGCATGACCCTTGTAAAGGCGTATCTCGATGGCGCACAAGACACTGAAGAGATTGGCGAGAACAACTCCCCCGAAATTCAAAAGCTGCTCTCTTGGGGCACGCTTTGCTGTGACGGCTCGGTTGTTTTTGAGGATGGCACAGAAAAACACATCGGTGACCCCACCGAAACGGCTATCGTTTTGGCCGCTCACAAAAACGGCTTCCCCAAGGAAGAGCTCAACAAGACTTATCCCCGTCTTGCAGAGATCCCCTTTGACTCCGACCGCAAGCTGATGACAACCGTTAACCGCATCGACGGCAAGAACATTGTCATTGTAAAGGGAGCGTTTGATATGATGGCTGTTCGCTGTGATGCAGGCGACCTCGAGGCGGCCAAGGAAATGACCGAGACCATGAGTGAGAATGCTTTGCGCGTTCTTGCCATCGCGTACAAGGAAATCGACACCGTTCCCGCAAATCCCACCTCCGAGGAGCTTGAAGCAGGACTGACCTTTATGGGTCTTGTCGGTATGATCGACCCGCCCCGTCCTGAAGCAAAGGTTGCCGTTGCAACCTGCCGCCGTGCCGGCATTAAACCCATTATGATTACCGGTGACCACGTTGTTACCGCATCTGCAATCGCGCGCGAGCTTGGTATTTTGGTAGACGGAGACCGCGCCATTACCGGCGCACAACTCGATGCCATGAGCGACACCGAGCTTGACGAACAAGTTGAACAAATCTCTGTTTACGCGCGTGTTTCCCCCGAGAACAAAATTCGCATCGTAAAAGCATGGCAACGCAAGGGTCAGGTCGTTTCGATGACCGGTGACGGCGTTAACGATGCCCCTGCGCTCAAGGCCGCCGACATTGGCTGTGCTATGGGTATTACCGGTACCGACGTTGCAAAGGGTGCCGCTGATATGACCCTTACCGACGATAACTTTGCTACCATTGTTGAAGCCGTTAAGGAAGGTCGCGGCATTTATGCCAACATCAAAAAGGTTGTCGGCTTCTTGCTTGGCACCAACATTGGTGAAGTCATTACCGTGTTTGTTGCAATGCTTGCATGGGCAAAAACGCCTCTGCTTTCGATGCAGCTGCTTTGGATCAACCTTGTAACCGATAGCCTCCCCGCAATCGCCCTCGGCATGGAAGCGGTTGAGAGCGACGTTATGGATCGCAAGCCCAAGCCCAAGAACGAAGGCATTTTTGCAGGCGGACTTGGCATTCGTGTGGTTCTGCAAGGCATGATGTTCGCGGCTCTGACACTGATCGCATTCTGGATCGGTTGGGGCGGAAATGACGCTAACATTGATGCGGGTCGCACCATGGCATTTGCCGTTCTCGCGCTCTGTCAGATCGTTCAAGCTTACAATATGAGAAGCGAGCATTCGCTCTTTAAGATCGGTCCCTTCACCAACCGCACCCTCAACCTCGCGGCTCTGGCTTCCATCGTACTTGTTGCCCTCGTGCTCTTTACACCCGTTGGCATCGCCTTCGGTATGGTAACTCTGCCTTGGCACATGTATCTCATCGCCCTTGGCCTCATTCTCGTTCCTCTCGTAGTAATGGAGATTGCAAAGCTGGTAGGATTTATCAGACATAAGCATTAAACAATAAACAACAATCCCCTCGCAAATTCATGCGAGGGGATTTTCTCTTTATAAACTTTACGCAAGTTTATATTGTTCTTTGTAAAGGTTGAATTGTTCTTTAAAGAACGCGTCGCTTTCGTGGGTTGCGCGAATGGATTCGTGCAGGTTCAGGTTATGGTGAGCGGTATCGATGATACAACCTGCCACGTTAGAACAGTGGTCGGAGATACGCTCAAGGTTGGTGAGAAGGTCAGACCAAACAAAGCCGGTTTCAATAGAGCAGTTACCTTGGCTGAGGCGAATGCTGTGACGGGTACGGAGAGCTTCCTTAAGATCGTCAATAACCTCTTCAAGAGGCTCTACCTTTGCGGCTACGTGCAGGTCGCCGGTAGCGATTGCGGACATGGTCAATGCCAAAATTTCCTTGGTAGCAGCTACCAGCACCGCAAGCTCATCCTTTGCGGCAGAGGAGAATTGCAGCTTCTTTTCGCGCAATTCCTCGGCAGACTCAAGAATGTTAACGCTGTGGTCGGCAATACGCTCGATGTCTCCAATCAGGCGGAGCAGCTCGGTGGTCTCTGCACTGTTCGATTCACCAATTTGACGGCTTCCCAATTTAACAAGATATGTACCGAGGATATCCTCGTAGTGGTCGGTCAGGTCCTCTGCCTCGCGCACCTCTTTTGCGGCGGCATCGGTGTAGGAGTTCAAGCAACTCAAGGCACCAACAATAGAGTTGTTTGCGGCGGTTGCCATTTCTCCAACCATTACGCGGCAGCGCTCAAGTGCAACCTGAGGAGTTTGGAGCAAACGTTCGTCGAGCTCGGAGAAGGTTTCGGGCACCTTTGCATCGGGAATAACGGTGAGCGCGATCTTTTCCAAGAGAGAGGAAAGCGGCAGGAAGATGGTGACTGCAATAATACTGATAGCAGAGTGTGCTACCGCAATACCAAATTCGTTTGCGGCTACATTAAGGATAGCAGGCTGCAAAATAGCCTTGAGAACGGAGAATACGGAAAGGAGCAAAATGGCCGCCAAAACGTTGAAGGTGAGATGCACGAATGCGGCTCTCTTTGCGTTTTTGTTGGTTCCCACAGAGGAGATCATTGCGGTAACGCAGGTACCGATGTGCTGACCCATCAAAATCGGAATAGCGGCACCGTAAGCAACGCCACCCGTTGCGGCAAGCGCTTGCAAAATACCAACCGATGCCGAGGAGGATTGAATGATGGCCGTGAGCACCGCACCTGCCAAAAGGCCGAGAATGGGATTTTCGAACATGGTAAAGAGTTGTGTGAATTCGGGAACGTTTGCAAGTCCTTTAACGGCACCGGACATGGTATCCATACCGAACATCAAGGTTGCAAAGCCCAAAAGGATCATACCGGTGTCCTTTTTCTTTTCTCCCTTGAGGAACATATACATAACGATACCAACAAGGGCAAGGATAGGTGTAAAGGTGGAGGGCTTAAAGAGCTGCATAATGCCGCTGCCCTCAATGCCGCTCAAACTGAGAATCCACGCGGTAACGGTTGTACCTACGTTTGCGCCGAGAATAACGTTGATGGCTTGCTTTAAGTTCATCAAACCCGAGTTAACAAAACCAACGACCATAACGGTGGTGGCAGACGAACTTTGAATAACGGCGGTAACGCCAAGACCGGTCAAAAAGCCCGCCACCTTGTTGGTGGTAAGCTTGCCGAGAATGGTTCGGAGTGCCGTACCTGCACGACGCTCGAGAGCCTCGCCCATCAAGCTCATACCAAACAGGAACAAGCAAAGACCGAGAATCATTTTTAACAACTGAAAGTTTTGGTTTTCAAACAAAAAATCCATAATAACGTTCATTGTTTTTTCTTTTTCCTTCCGTATTTTAAAAGTCTGTTTATCAAACGAATTGGCAGGGATTACTTGCCGATATGCTCCAGCATAATTTCGGCACTGTGCACGTTGGTGGCAAGCGGAATGTTTTGTACGTCGCAAAGACGTAACAGAGCAGATACGTCAGGCTCGTGAGGTTGAGCCGTGAGGGGGTCGCGCAAGAAGATAACCAAATCCAATTTTCCCTCGGCAATCATCGAGCCGATTTGTTGGTCACCGCCCAAGGGGCCGCTCTTCATACGTGTGATGCGAAGGCCGGTCTCGCCCATAACCATTGTTCCCGTGGTGCCCGTAGCATACAATTCGTGGGGAGCCAATACTTCACGGTAACGAACGGCAAGATTGATCATGTCTTCTTTTTTCTTGTCGTGTGCAATCAATGCAATTTTCATATATATTTCTCCTTTCGGTTTTTTCGATATGTAAAGGAATTCGATGGATATTCCAAACTAACCCAGTATAGTATAACATATTTTCTTCCCTTTTTCAATAAGTTTTGCCGATTTTCTGCATTTTGAACGATTTGTGCTATTCTTTTAATGCAAAATCTTGCAAAAATGAGCAAACTGTGCTATACTGTAAGCAACCAATACTTCCCCAAAAGGAGAGTAAAAATGCTGCAAACTAAAATCACATCGTCAATGGAGAAATGTTTTCTTGACGGCAACATTGCAAACTATTCCGAACTGACACACTGGTCTGCACTCAAAAACGAGCGCGTGTCTTTTCAATTTCTTTATACAGATGACACTGTTGATGCGACCGTTCCCTACCGCGCAAACACCTTCCGTTTGGAAATTGAGGGAATTGATAAAGCCTTGGCATCGGTTCGTCGCGTTGAAAACGTACCTGTAACCATTCCGAGCCTGAATGAGGGTGGCGACGGCAACTTTTTGCGCACCACTCCGGGACTTTACCCCGACCCC
>JAGBSQ010000135.1 GCA_017631775.1 Clostridia bacterium
ACGGAATAGAGCCTGACCTCGTTTATTTGCCCGAAAGAGCATTTGATATGCAAACCTTCTTCAAGGATGTTCGTGCGGCACTTGCAAAGCATCCTAACGTAGTTGTTGCGGTTTCTGAGGGAATTCGTTTTGCCGACGGTCACTATGTTGGTGAGGGAACCCAAACCGGCGTTAAGGATGCTTTTGGCCATGTATATCTTGCAGGCACCGGCAAGGCACTTGAGCTTGCCATCAAGGCCGAAATCGGTTGCAAGGTTCGCTCTATTGAACTCAACCTGCCGCAACGCTGTGCGGCACACCTGGCTTCTGCCACCGATATTTTTGAGTCGGTTGAAACCGGTAAATTTGCAGTTAAAACGGCAGAGCAGGGCATTACACGCCAGATGATTACCGCAATTCGCGGCTCCGGTGAAGCTTATGCGATCACTTTTGAACCCAAAGACGTTTCTGAAATTGCAAACAAGATTCGCTACGTTGACGATGCATTTATTAATGTAGAGGGCAATCACGTAACCAATGCGTGCTGCAAGTATCTTTTGCCTTTGATCCAAGGCGAGGTTAAGTGCGAATACCAAAACGGCCTGCCCGTTCATATCATTCTGTAAGATCCAAAAGTTCTAAAATTTTTCCATTTCTCGTACATTGTAACGATGTCAACGAGGAGGTACGAATATGGAAAAAATTATGATTGTTATGGGTACGCGCCCCGAAGCGATCAAACTTTGCCCATTGATTTTAGAACTAAAAAAGCGAACAAAATTCGAGGTGTTGGTTTGTTCGACCGGTCAACACCGCAGTATGTTAGATAGTGTTTTACGCGCTTTTCGAGTAAAACCTGATTTTGACCTTGACGTAATGCGCACCGGACAAACACTTTCAAGTGTTACAGCGCGTATTCTCAAAGGACTTGACGAAATCCTTTGTGCCGAGCGTCCCGACCTTGTCATTGTGCAAGGGGATACGACAACCGCTTTTGCAGGGGCTCTTGCGGCATTTCACAAGCGCATCCCCATAGCGCACGTCGAGGCGGGATTGCGCACCTATCATATCGATTCTCCGTATCCTGAGGAGTTCCATCGGCAAGTGATAAGTCTTGTTTCCAAATGGCATTTTGCACCAACCGAGGCGGCACAAGAAAATCTTTTGCGTGAAGGCAAGAAGAAAAAGTCGATATTTGTAACGGGAAATACCGTTGTCGACGCGCTTCACTTTACACTCGGCAATGATTTTCACCGCCCATCCTGGAATTTGCCAACTGACTACCGCCTAATACTTTTCACAGCGCATCGCAGAGAAAGCATGGGGGAACAAATGACGGGAATGTTTCGCGCCTTGCAAAAGCTTGTCAAGGAATTTCCGGATGTGATCGCGGTATGTCCGCTCCATCACAATCCGCAAGTGCGCCAAGCGGCAGAGATCATTCGCGGGCATGAGCGAATTCGCGTTATCGAGCCGCCGGATATTCTTTCGTTCCATCAGCTTTTGGCGCGCACGTATCTCGCTATCACCGATAGCGGCGGCATTCAAGAAGAAGCGGTGGCGCTGGGGATCCCAACGATTGTGACAAGATATTCCACCGAGCGCGGAGAGGGTATCAAAGCCGGTGTTTTGCGCTTGGCGGGAAGCAGTGAAGAGGGGATTTTAAACCTTGGAAGAGAGCTGCTCAAACCCAACTCAAAAGAGTACAAAAAAATGAAAAAGCCTGCAACTGTTTATGGCAACGGTGATGCCTCCGTAAGGATTGCAAACATTTTGGAAAAAGTGTTATAGGCGTGAAAGGACGTAAAAAATGCAATGTTTCAAGCATGAAATCAAAGTAGGGGAATCTTCTGTTCCGCTCAGCTGCTATCTCCCCGATGCGGCACCGAGAACCTATTATCCCAATAACAGACCCGCAGTTATTGTTTTGCCCGGCGGCGGATACGGCATGACCTATCCCGGTGAGGGCGAGCCGATTGCGCTCTCTTACGTAGCACACGGCTTTTGCGGCTTTGTTTTGGATTACAGCATCTATCCCGCACGCTTTCCGCAAGCGCTTCTTGAAGCTTTGGAGGCGGTTCGCTTTGTGCGCGAACATGCATCTGAATACGGCATTGACCCTCAAAAAATCGCTGTATGCGGTTTTTCCGCAGGCGGACATTTGGCGGCTTGCACCGGCACACTTTGGAACAATGCTTGCCTTGAGGGATATTTGGATCAAGAACGCGAAATTTACCGTCCCAACGCTATGTTTTTGGCGTATCCGGTTATCAACGTGGCATCTCACAAGGGTTCTTACCTCAATCTTTTCTCGCAAAAAGAAGAAGACCTCACCCAAGAGATGCAAGACCTCTTAAATCTTGAAAACCAAGTCAGCAAGAGAACGCCCCCGGCTTTCCTTTGGCATACTACGGCTGACTCCACGGTTCCTGCCAAGGCATCTTTGGAGTTTGCCCTTGCGCTTGCAAAAGAGAAGATCCCGTACGAGATTCGCATTTGGAGCGGAGACCGTCACGGCACAGGCCTCTGTAACTACGTTACCGAACACAATCATGCGCCTCTTTGCGACCATCCGTGTGCCGCATGGGTAAAAGACTCGGTAGACTTTTTCTTTAAAAATGTATAAATAAAAAAATCCTCTTGTCGGTACATTTCTCGGCAAGGGGATTTTTATTTGAATATTTTTTGATAAAAAAATATCAAATTCATAACTTTTTTGCAAAAAACTATGGACATTTTTAAAATTATATAGTATAATAAGATGTCCAATTATGTGAACAGCACAAAAACGTTCAAATTTAACGTTTTTTGTGCCGATCGTTCCGACATAAATTACTTCAGGAGGTTTGAACTTATGAAAAAGAAATTGACCACGGTCGATTTTCACGGAACAAAAGAGCAGGAAGAAAAA
>JAGBSQ010000136.1 GCA_017631775.1 Clostridia bacterium
AGAATTGCCACCACAAAATATGCCGAAAACATCTACACGGTAGCATTTAAGAACCCCGACGGCAGCATCGTGCTTGTAATGATGAGCACCTCTCACCGCGAGCTCCCCGCCGTTGTAAGACACAACGACGTTTGCACCAAGCTCACACTGCAACCCCACTCCATGGTGACGGTGATTCTGTAATCTTTTCAAAAACAAAACCGCAGGTTGATTTCCTGCGGTTTTTGTGATATAATAAAGGCGAAGGTATTTAACGTATTGGGTTTTTATAAAAAGTTTTTTGCAGGAGGCTTATCATGACATTTGAAACACTTACCCCCAACAGCATGAAGATAACCATCCCCGATATGCATGGCAAAATGTCGGGAGAGCTTGTTCCGTTCGCGGTACGCGGACCGAACTTTGTTGAACTCAATGACGGAACCATCCTCTACTTTTTTGGTATGAAATTCGGCTCTCAAAAAGACGAGGCGATTAGCTGTACTGTTATGATGCGCTCGCACGATGGTGGAAAAACTTGGGGCGAGATGCAGCTCCTCACCTATGAGGGCGCTCCCTGCGAGGGCGGCATTCCCGTTTATGACAAGCTGCACGATACACTCTTTCTCCTTGCGCGCACAAGACATTGGAAACCGGGACATGAGGAAAAAGACCGTCTGCTTGCCGAGGATGACCAAATTTTAGGGCACACGTATGAGCGTTTTTGGTTGAACAAAAGCACCGATGGTGGACACACGTGGGGCAACTACCGCGAGATTGAAATCAAAAACACGCCTGCCAACTGGACCATTCAACACTGCCCTTCCCCAGGCGTGGGAATTCAGCTTTGCAAGCAAAAAGACCCTCACCTCAACGGCAGACTCGTTGTTCCCTGCAACGATGCAAGTATGAACAACGGAAAGAACGAATTTCGCGCACATATCATCGTTTCGGACGATTTTGGTGAAACGTGGAGAGTTGCGGCTCTTGAAAATTATCTTGGTGCAAGCGAAAGTGTTGTTGTTGAGCGCAACGATGGAACAATCGTTTACAATTGCCGCAACCAAAGCGGTTTTCCCGCAAACAAACGTATTCAATCCTTCAGCCGCGACGGCGGCGACACCCTTGAAGAAAGCGCCGTTGTGGATACCCTTTATGACCCCTTGTGCCACGCGGGGTTTGCCCTTGCCAAGGTTGACGGCAAGGAATACATCTTTTTGACTTCTCCCACAGGCGAGCTTGGCGGACCCACCGACTTTTTCCGCACAGGCACTCCACAGCATTGGGGTGTGCGCGAAGCGCTGATGCTTTACGCTTCGAGTGATGGCGGCCGAACCTACAAAGCCATCAAGCAGGTTTCCGACAAGGGGATTTTTGCCGCCTACTCGGCACTCTGTACCACAAAAAGCGGCAAACTCCTTTGCGCGTGGGAGTCCGGCCCTGAGATTGGGCTCTATCGAGATATTAAATATAGAGCGTTCGAGATTGCAGAGCTTGTAAAACTTTGCGATTGAGGAATAAAAAAGAAAGCAGACAGAGGTCTGCTTTCTTTTTTTGCTATGGACAAACAGTATACCGATTTATTCCACGGTGATAATGCGCGTCAAGACGGTTTTCAGTTTCTTGTTCGTTTTGCCCGATTGGTCGGGATAATAAAAATCCGAATACGCCAAAATTGCTTGGTTGGGGCCGATGGGTTTCAAATCCACGTTGCAACAAGAGCCTGCCCATTGGTGAAAATTCGGGCGCTTGGGCGGATTGTTCATCAAAGCGCTTCTATCCTCACCCGTCATAACCTCAATCGGGTCTTCCCAATCCACGCCGCGCGGGTCGGACGTCGCGCGAACGTAAATGCCGGGTCTGCCGTAGGCTGCCAACGTGACACCGCAATCAAGCTTGAGCAAGTTTGGCAGAACACCACATTTGTCAAATTCTTGCGGCTCCGAAAAAGTCTTGCCGCCATCCGTCGATCGCGCATAGTACATCGAATTCCATTCGGGCGCGCCCAAGAAAACGCTCGTCGCGCGGAGTAGAACGATCATCGAACCGTCATCCATAAATTCGAGAGCCGTTTCGCTAAAACCGTCGCACATATATGCGTTTGGGTGCTTTGTTGTGTTTGGAATATACGGAATATATCCCGTAAGTTCAAAGGTGTGTCCGTTATCCGTAGATTTATAAAGAAGCGATGCGCTGCAAACGTCCACGCCTCCGTTGTAAGGATTTAGGTGCGCACCTGTGTAAGAGGTCAGCCAAATATTCCCCTCCTTATCGAATCGAAAACCGCGACCGTAAGGAGAAAAAGGAGCCATTACCATATCCCCATTGCCTATAACGCCGCGCACAGACATGTGCGGATGAACGATCTTTACCTTTTCGGGAACCGCCTCGGTTTCGCCTTTGGCAATTCTGTAAGCAAGCCATTCTTTTTTGGCGTATTCATCGGGGAGCGTTTCAAGATCATAGATGTGGTTAGCGTTGAGAAAAATATCTCGATACATAAAGACGGGATACGGCCAACTGCCATCCTCTTCCTTGGTGACTCTGTCGCTCGGCAATTTCTGTGTAACAATTCTTGCTTCCTTTACGTCAGACCGCTTGCAGGTAACACCCGTAACGAGGGGAAAATACAACCTATCCCCACTCGGCAAAAGATAACCCGTTTGAAGCACAACCGAATTGTCGGTTCTCTCCCAGCTTTCCCCGTTGTCGCGAGAAATGCACCATACGTCTTGGTTTTTCCCAAACTCTTTCCAGCTGTCATCCGCAACGTGCGTTTTGATTGCAAGAGCACCGTCGGCACACCGCACGATCTCCGGGAACTGCACTTCACCCCAGTAGCTATCCTCATAAGCAGGACCTTGGTAAACAACGCTCTCTTTGCTGATTTTAATTTTCATATTGATCCCCCAATTCAAAAATACGCCTCGTGATTATTATATCACCAAAACGAGGGGTTGTCAATTGGTTTGTGTGGATGCGGTGCTTTCCCTCTCGGTGGAGCGCGAGGGGGTTGGTGGGAAGTAAAAAAGCAAGTCAAAAGACTTGCTTTTTTCAAAATTATTCTTCTTCGTTTAGTTGATTATACGCTTCTTTTGCCCATGCAACTGCAGATTGGAATTTTGGAGTTTCTCGAACAGAATTAAACCACGCCCATTGCGGTGCGGTTAAAAGATAATAAATATAATCCATATCGGAGAAAGAATAATTTACAACGGCAAACAATTTGTGCTTATTTCCATTCTCGTCTATGGCATAATTCCAAACTTTATTAACCTTGAGATTGGAAAAGAATTCTCCGCCAATATCTAACCATTCATCCTCAATCGAAAGCGCATTTTTACACATTTCTATGGCAGAATCGAAATGTTGCCACCCCGTCTCTGTTTCGCCACAACCAAACAAGCAAGCAGACAGAACAAGCTCCTTGTAAGCGTAGAAGAATTTCCAAGCATCGGGCACATCACCGGCTCCAAAAGAACGAACAACTTTGAGAATACTCTCTTGGTAGGCGGCTTTTCTGCGCGCACCGAGAGAATCGGGACATCTACTATCCAATTGCGCGGCAATTGTTTCAAATCTTTCCAATCCTTGTTGAATATAGGATGGATTTGCCGATTTGCAACCGTATGCACGATGAATCAAACACGCACGACGGCTAAAATCTGCCTTGTACGGTGTCATATCTAACCAGTTTTCAAGCTCCTCTTCATCGCAAAGCGCTACCATAATGCGAATGGTTTCATAGCGGTATTGCGTTTCGAGCAATCTTTGCACGTGTTTGAGAAGCAACGGCATACATTCTTTGGTCTTTTGCGCATTTCCCAAAGCGTAATTTCGAATGGCACAAATCAGTTCAAAGGCATAACTATCATCATCGGGATATTTTTGGCAATATTCGTTAATAAAATCGATAGCTTCGGTTGTTGAATTGGAAAGCTCATCGATCTTTTCCCAAAAAAGCGCACGGTCTTTTTCCTTGGAGTGGAGATCGTTTGAGAGGAGATAATCCACCGTGACACCAAAATAATTTGCAATGGATGGCAGCATTTCAATATCGGGATAGCAAATGCACAACTCCCAACGAGAAATCGACTGCGACGATACACCCAAAACATCT
This sequence comes from Clostridia bacterium, assembly GCA_017631775.1. The sequence goes on from JAGBSQ010000136.1 coordinate 4,100, forward strand.
GCAATTTTCTCTTGCGTAATGCCTTTTTCTTTTCGCAAATTCTTAAAATTTTCGGCAAAATTCAAGTTCATATCAATACCTCTTTCAAAAAATTGAAGTGGCGCCCTTCCGACTATAGTATAGCATGCGAAAAGAAAAATTACAATATCACGTTTGTTGATATGAACTATTGAAATTCGTGAGTTCGTTTTCTATGTATTTCCCCTCGGGGGATGGCGAGGGTGAAAGAAAGACCGCACGGTCTTTCAAGGGGAGTGGGTGGGGTGTATGGAAAGAGAGACAAAAAGCGAACCGCCTATTGGCGATTCGCTTTTTGTTGAATTTCCACAGCAGAAATGAACCTTTCGTTTCCGTGATAAAATACTTCCTTCTATTCAACAAAAACCTACTCCTCTACTATCGGGACCCAATAAACTCCAAGGTCATCCTCGTTATCATCATTTAAAGTTTTTTGATAAGAAATCATAACCGAATAGGTTTTATCCAGTCGATAATTCGTTTGCGGGAACCACTCGTTTTGGATTTGATTGCCTGTTTTTTCTCTCGCGTCAACGCGCGAACTGCCCTTACAAACAAACACCGCCCAAGTCGCCGCGGGGAAAGAATGAAGTTCAAAGTCCTTTAAAAATTCGGGATCACTTGACATTTCTCTATACAATCCGCCCCTCGATCCGCCATATGTTTGTTTTGTTGAGATCATTCTCAGCTGATTCTCATTCAAATCAGTTTCGCTCCAGTAGGTTAATCGATCTGCCTCGACTTTGAGTAACACCTCAAATTCCGGTTGCTTTTCAATTCTGTAATCCATAATATAGCCTCCTCCTAAAATAAATTGAAGTCGTAACGGTGCAAACGCTTTTAACGTACAACCGCCACGCCGAACTGCAGAAGGAGTAACACCATGAAAACGCGAGAACGCTTTTGTGAAGCTATCGTGAGAATCATATCCGTACATCAGCGCAATGTCGATGATCTTTTCATTTGAAGAAAGGAGCTCCATTCCTGCCTCTGCCAATCTACGATTCCGAATATATTCACTTATGGTAAAACCGCACAGCATTGAAAATGCTTTTTGAAAATACCCCGAAGACATATATATCTGCGACGCGATATCCTCAATTGAAAAATCATCCTTTAAATGTGATTCTATATAACCGATCGCTTTTTCAATACTTTCTAACCAATTCATCGCTTTCCACCTCCTGTGCTTTTATTTTAGCACGTTTGCATGATGTAATTCTCGTCATTTTATGAAATAATTTGTCCGATCCCCAAAATAACATATATCCGTTTCTATCTGTAAATCGCGCATTTTTCTATCTACATTATATAACAAAAACATTGTTTTTTCAAGAAGAAGACGAAAGAATGTCAGAGGTAAAATATCATTCCCCCTCGGGGGATGGCGAGGGGGAATAAAAGACCGCGAGGTCTTTTTGGGGGAGTGGGCGGG
>JAGBSQ010000137.1 GCA_017631775.1 Clostridia bacterium
ATAGCGGTAAGCTGCTTCTTTTTGCAGGGGTTAACGGCGATATCATCATTCTTCGGGTTTTCACCAACGATCATACCCTCGTAAACTTGGGTTTGAGGACCAACAAAGAGTTGTCCGCGCTCTTGGGTGATATAAAGACCGTAACGGGTGGTCTCGCCTGCCTCGGATGCGATGAGAGAACCCGTGAACTTCATGGCAACCTCTCCGCGATAAGGTGCGTAACCGTCGAAGATGGTGTTGATAACACCCTCGCCGTGGGTAGCGGTCAGAAACTCGGAACGGTAGCCAAAGAGGCAACGCGAAGGAATGGAATATTCGATACGTGTGCGGCTTCCAACAGGGTTCATAGAGAGCAGATCGCCCTTGCGTTGGCTGAGTTTTTCAACAACAACACCAACGTAATCCATGGGCACGTCAAGCGTTACGCGCTCCATAGGCTCGCACTTTTGACCGTCAATTTCTTTGTAAAGCACACGGGGGTTGGAGCAAGCAAGCTCAAAACCTTCACGGCGCATGGTTTCAAGAAGAATGGAAAGGTGCATTTCACCTCTGCCCGCAACGCGGAACTCGTCGGTGGTGTCACCGTCGGAAACACGCAAGGAAACGTCCTTGAGCAGCTCACGGTAAAGTCTGTCGCGCAGCTGACGGGAGGTAACAAACTTACCCTCCTTGCCTGCCAAGGGGCTGTTGTTGACCATAAAGGTCATTTCCATAGTAGGCTCGGAAACCTTAACGAACTCAAGGGGCTCGGGACGAGCAACGGTGGTCAGCGTGTCACCAATGGTGATGTCGCCCGCACCGGAGAAGCATACGATGTCGCCAACGGTTGCACGCTCAACGGGTTGACGAACAAGACCGTCGATTTGGTAGAGAGACACAACCTTGGTCTTTTTGATGGAACCGGGGGTGTGATAGTTGCAGATTGCAACCTCTTGACCCACGCGAATGTTGCCGCGCTCAATGCGACCAATGCCGATACGTCCAACGTAATCGTTGTAGTCGATGGAGGAAACAAGCAGTTGAAGGTCCTCTGCTTCTTCTCCCTCGGGAGCAGGCATATAGTTTACAATTTTTTCAAACAAGGGGGTGAGGTCAACGCCTTCCTCACAGGGATCCTCGGTAGCGGTGCCTGCACGGCCGGAGCAGTACATCATGGGACTGTCGAGCTGGTCGTCGTTTGCGCCAAGGTCCATCAGGAGCTCAAGGATTTCGTCCTCAACCTCGCCAAGACGTGCGTCGGGTTTGTCTATTTTGTTGATGCAAACGATAACACGGTGGTTCAGTTCCAGCGCCTTTTGCAAAACGAAACGTGTTTGGGGCATGGGACCCTCGGCAGCGTCAACAAGCAGAATAACACCGTTTACCATTTTGAGGATACGCTCAACCTCGCCACCAAAGTCGGCATGGCCGGGGGTGTCGATGATGTTGATTTTGATATCCTTGTAGTGAACCGCGGTGTTCTTTGCCAAAATGGTGATGCCGCGCTCTTTTTCAAGGTCGCCGGAGTCCATTACACGGGTAACGGTTTCTTGGTTTTCGCGATAAATACCGCCTTGCTTCAAAAGACCGTCAACGAGTGTGGTTTTGCCGTGGTCAACGTGCGCAATGATTGCTACATTTCTCAAATCTTCTCTAATCATTTTTGTACTCTCCATATTCGTCCAAAAATTTATTCAAAACTAACCAAATATATATTATACCACAAAAATCGCCCTTTGAAAACCCCAAAAACCAATATTTTTCAAAAAAATATGCCGCCTTGTTTTGTAGGAGTTGACAAAAAGGGGGATTTAGCGGATTTTGAAATCATATTGTAGGGGCGATTCACGAATCGCCCGACCCTAACGCATATCTGCAAACAAAACCACTGTATGTCATCCTGAGCGAAAAAATCGCAACGCGATTTTGGAGTCGAAGTTTTGCGGAGTGAATAACGGAGCAAAACCGAGGAGCGAATGCGACGATGGGATCTCTTAACGAATTTGGGTGGCTTTCCACAGAGAATGTTACATCCCGTGAGCAAGCCACCGAGAGTCGTTGCGAGATCCCGCTTCGGCTAATGCCTCGCGCTTTCACCTCGCTCTTCACTCGGTGAAAGTTCGACTCCGCTCAGGATGACATACAGTGGTTTTTATTTAGTTATGTTCGTTAGCTTTGCAACAAAAAAGCCCGAGGATTTTATCCTCGGGCGGGTGATTATTCGGTGATTACTTTTTTAATAACCTCTGTCATTTTGTCGGTGAGATAACCAACGCTTAAACGCTTATCGCTTGACGTCATTTTCGATTGCTCAATTAGAACACTCTCGTTTTCAAATAATGATTTGATTAAGTTGACCAACTTGGTCACTTTGTCGTTTTGAATGTCATCATACATTTTTGTATATATCGAGAGCGTTTGCTGCAAGGTTGTTTCACGACATTGAACAACCGCTGCAATTGCTTGTGCTCTGCTCTGCGCCCCTATATCTTCGGGACCCTCGGAACGCACGGTTGCAAGTTGCTTAAATGCTTCTTCGATATGCTGTGACTCTTTATTTAATGCGTTTATTGCTTCAAAAATTTCTCTTGTTGTTAATTGTTTTTCTTCCATATCTTCCTCCAAAATTTTATCCGGAGGACACGCAAGGCATATTTTGTTTTCGTCTACGAAGCGTGCCCTGCCGTTTTTTACAAGACCTTTTGCCCGTTTGGGGTAGGTCGCCTCATATTCATTTCCTTGCTCATCTACTACAATAATGTTTTTTTCGATGGGTGTCACCCCCTTATAGCGATATGCAATTATTTTTGTGATGCCGTTTTTTATTATGGGTGCCGTCCCCACTCACATGTTCATTATAGCATATTATTAGGAACGGTGTCAAGAGTTTTTACACACGATAATCCTTTGTTTTCGGGACGCCGAGGACGTCGTCCCCTACGAGGAATCAAACATTTCTCGCGGTTCTGCTTTTCCAAAATTGCAAATTCGCTTTCGCAAGTGATTCAAAAACTACTTTTGTAGGGGGCGACGTCCTCGACGCCCCGCCACTAACAAACCTATGTGAATAAAAAAGGGCGACCATCGGTCGCCCCTACATTTGTGGTTTCTTTTCGTGTTTTGTGTGCTTAAAGCGAGGATTAGGTGCTGCTCAGGAGAAATTTTGCAAGACAAGGCGTAAGGGCGCGAATGAGATGAAGCCGTAGTTACCTACGGCGATTTGAGTGAGTCGCCTGACAACGCAGTATTGCGGAATTTATACGAGCAGCATCGCATCTCCAAAGCTGAAGAAACGGTATTTTTCGTTTACTGCAGTGTGATACGCCTCCATCACTCTCTCTTTGTTGTAAAACGCGGAGACGAGCATGAGAAGGGTGCTTTCGGGCAGGTGGAAGTTGGTGATGAGTGCGTCCACTGCCTTGAATTTGTAACCCGGGTAGATGAAAATACCGGTGTCGCCACTCATCGCGGGAATGGTTCCGTCCTCGCGTGCAACGCTCTCGATGGTGCGGCAAGACGTCGTGCCAACGCAAATGAGTCGTCCGCCTGCGGCTTTGCATTCGTTAATGATTTTTGCGCTCTCTTCGGGAACCGAGAAAAATTCGGTGTGCATGACGTGGTCGGTGATGTTTTCTTCCTTAACAGGACGGAAGGTTCCAAGGCCAACGTGGAGCATTACGGGCGCGATTTGAACCCCCTTTTCGCGAATACGTGTCAAGAGTTCGGGGGTAAAATGCAGACCTGCGGTGGGTGCCGCAGCCGAGCCTTCCTCGCGTGCATAAACCGTTTGATAGCGGCTGTTGTCCGAAAGTCTTTCGGTAATGTAAGGCGGCAGGGGCATCAAACCTACAACGCTGAGCACGTCATAGATGTTGGCGTATTTTTCTTTGTCATAGGTGAAATGAATGAGGCGGTTGCCTTCCTCAACAATGTCCTTGACTTCGGCGCGGAGCAGTCCGTCGCCAAACACAAGCTTCATACCGATACGCGCGCGCTTGCCGGGCTTGACCAAGCACTCCCAAGTATCCAATTCGTGCTGACGGAGGAGCAGCAGCTCGATGAGTGCCTCTTCCCTTCCCTCTACGTGTCCGTAAACACGTGCAGGGATGACCTTGGAGTCATTGATAACAAGCACGTCACCCTCGCAGAGGTAATCGAGAATATCATAAAAATGACGGTGTGTGATGCTTTCTTCGCCTCTATCAAGCACCATCAGGCGCGAGGTGTCGCGTTTTTCCATGGGGTGCTGCGCGATGAGCTCCTCGGGCAAATCATAATAAAAATCTGCCGTGCGCAGGTTGGTTTCGGGCAACGAATTTTTGATAGCTTCTCTCATAAAAATTTAAAAATCCTTCTTTCAAATTGGCAAACGGATATCTGAAACATATACTGTACTATCCGCTTTTTTCTTAACGCTATTATTATACATCAAAACAGAAAAAATTGCAACCGTTTTTGCAAAGTTCGCGTTTTTTAGAACAAAAGAATAAAACAAAAT
>JAGBSQ010000138.1 GCA_017631775.1 Clostridia bacterium
CCATATCCTTGTTAACAAGCATATCCGAGTAATACGCCATTTGTCTGCGCTCCTTGGAGTGGTGGCGCATATAGCGAAAGTTCTTTTTGCGATACCAAAAGGTAATAATGGCACTGGGCAGTGAGAGCAAAATGACCACAAGGGGTGCAAACCAAGCAACTGCCGCCAAAATGACGATAAAGCTGATGGCAGAAATTAAGGTACTAACAATGCTAAAGGTTGAACGAACGACCTGAATGGGTCGCATGCCTGCCTCGCGACTGGCGTTTTCAAACTTTTCGTAAAACTCGGGCAAATCAAAGGAGGCTACGTCAATCTCCTTTGCCTTGTTCATAATTTTGCACTTGACGTTGTTGGTTACCACCTCGCCCGAAATACGCGTGATCATGTTGCTGATGTTATTGATAAGGCTTGCCAAAAACATATAGCCAAACTGCAACACCATGGCAGGCAGCAAAACTGAAACGATCTCTTGGATCGTGGGCGCCCTCAAGGCAAGCACGTCGGCTACGCGGTTGAGCAAATTGGCCGATATGTAGGCAGAAAAAACAGGAGAAACACCGTTGAACGCCGCCACAACAATCATCATAATCAACAGCGACTTTTTGGCTTCCCAAACCAATTTGATTACGTAGAGCAATCGAGAAAAGAAGCTGTGCGAAACTCTTTTTAGGTATCCGGGAACGTCCCTCAATCTTTTGGGCAAGGGTTCCTTCAATTTTTCATTCATTGCTCCGGGAGGAGGCCCCATAAATCCGGGTCCCATAAGGTCACCTCATTTCTTTTTTGTTTATTTACCGTTAGAATAAAACCTTGAGCCAGCGCAAAAGGTATACCAAAAGAGCGATGATGACCCAAACCAAGGAGAACGCAATAGACACGCAAAACAGAGAAAGCAGAGGCAAATTGATTTGCATCAAGCCGCTCAAAATGTTGTTTTGCATGCCAAGGAGCATGGTAATGCCTGCAAAAACTGCAACAATGCCGGTATACATCAAAAGTGCCTTAAAGCAGCCCCTGAGATCGGCAAGGCTCAGTGTGATGTGCTGAGATACCGAGAGAATAATCAAAAGTCCAATAACACAGCGTACTGCATCCCCACCCTTCAACCCCTCAAACAGGGAGGTCAAAAGCGAGAGGGCCGATGCTGTAATCAGCTGTGCGGTAACGCCGTTTTCGATCATTGTGCGAGAGGTAGCAAGGTAGGCGTTCCACTGTGCGGGGAAGCAAAGGCAAAGCACCAACACCATAACGCCAATGCCGCTGAAGATAGGACCAAAGCTGATAAAAAGATCGCCAAACACCGCCCACGGGTTTTTGCGGTTGTAGCTATGCTCCACGTACCCAAGCGTTCGGGAGCGACGGCTGGGGGGCAGGAGCAGCTTCATATCGGTGATGCGATGCGCAAAGGGAATGCACATCAAGGCGTGTCCCAACTCGTGCACGGGCGTTCCCACAACCGAGGAGGCATACAGCACAAAGGTTGCTTTGTCGCCCACAAAATACATAAAGATCTTTCGCGCCATCCACGCAACAAGACCGCAAACCACCATAACGCCAAGCGTTAAGGTAAGGAGCTGTCCTATATAAATCAAATATTGATCCATAATTAAAGTCCTTTCTTTTTTCAGTTTTTGGTAACACTACTTTTAGCCTCCCTTGTGTAAAGGGAGGTGGCATTTTCGCAAGAAAATGACGGAGGGATTGTAAGAGATTGCCTTGCTCCAGGACAATCCCTCAGTCAGCCTCTCGGCTGACAGCTCCCTTTACACAAGGGAGCCTTTGGCAAGAGACCGCTTTTACTTATAAAAAACAGAAAAATTATCGATTACCATAATACAATTTGGTTTTAGAACTGACTGTCAAACGCCTCTTGCAGTTTCTTTGCCATTTCTTGCATACGGTTGTCATCTACCTTGCAAACTTGACGGTCGTAGGTAACAAGACCGTTGGTCTCGTCCTCAACGTCACTGACCTGTGTGAGCACGGTTGCGCAAAGTCCGTCGTTGCGAATGGCAGGCAGAACCTCTTCGAGGTAAAGTCTTTCGAGCTCATTTGAAAAGCTTTCGGTGCTCGGATGCGTTGTGTAGCCGTAGTTTTGGTCGAGATTGAAGGAGTGTCCTTCAATTTTGCAGGAGTAGCCGCCAAACTCGGAGAGCACCAGAGGACGTCCCTCGCGCTTGAATTGCACACGTCTGAAGTAGATGTGTTCGCTTTGCACGTCGCTGCGCGGAACCTTGAACCATCCCGAAGCGGTATCAAAAATGCGTGTGGGGTCGTATGCCTTAAATTCGTCATAGACACGGGAGGCACCGAAGTACTGTCCCCAACCCTCGTTAAAGATGGTGTAATAGCAAACAGAGGGGTGATTGTAAAGCAGATCCATCAAAGCTCTTGAACCACCCTCAAAGTCGGCGCGACGGCGCGCGCTAACGGTGTGGAAGAAACCGCGTCTCCAGCCTGCGGTGGGGAGTGCGGTATCAAAAATGAAGCTGTAATGGCCGCTGTTGAGCATATCTTGGAAGACTACCATGCCCTGCTTGTCGCACTCATAATAGAAAACGTCGGGCTCGATTTTGATGTGCTTGCGCAGCATATTAAAGCCGAGCTCCTTCATTTTGGAAATATCGTAGCGATATCCCTCGGGGGTTGCGGGCGTGTAGATGCCGTCGCTGTAGTAGCCTTGGTCGAGAAGACCGTGGAAGAGATAGGGCTTGCCGTTGAGGCAGATGTACTGCTTATCGGCAACGGTTTTCACCTCAACGGTGCGCAAAGCAAAATAGGAGTCGATGCTATCCTTGCCGTCGCCAAGAGTAAAGGTGTAAAGGTGAGGATTTTCGGGAGACCAGAGAATGGGGTTTTCAATCTCGATTTCAATGCTATCTCCTGCATAGGTGTAGGCCTTATCGCCCTCGGGCAGATGGAGCGTGAGGGTCTTGTTATCTTCACCGCCAACGGTGTCGATCTTGACCGAGGAAAGCGTGGGGGTGATGCGAAGAGAAGAAATATATCTTTCGGGAACGCTCTCAAGCCAAACCGCTTGCCAAATGCCGCTGATGGGTGTGTACCACATTCCGCCGCGCTTTTTGCGCTGCTTGCCGTAGGAAAGCTCAATATCAAGCGTATCGGTAACGCGTACGCGCAAAATATTTGTGCCGACTACCAAAACGCCCGAAACGTCCAATGTGAAAGGCAGATAACCGCCTACGTGTTCGCCAAGATAGGTGCCGTTGAGCCACACCTCGGCAATTTGATCAACTGCGCCAAAGTGCAAAAGGCTTCGCTCTGCCAAAAATTCTTCGCTTACCTCAAACACCTTTTCGTAAATATAGCGCTCATCCTTTTGGAGCGTGCGGTTCACGCCCGAAAGTCTTGTTTCGGGAGAGAACGGAACCCTCACCTCGCCAATGGGTTCGGTGGTTCCCTTCTTCTCAACGCCGAGATCCCAGGTGCCGCAAAGAGAAAGGTAAGAATCACGCTTCATTTGCGGGCGAGGATATTCTTCTGCCCACTCGTCTCCCTTTGCGGCCTCTTCAAAAGGGGTTTTCAGGTCAACGGTGCGAACCGGCTTTTTGGGGCGCAGAACCACCAACAAAACCGTAAGCACAACCGCTACGACAAGGGCTGCGAGGAAGATGTTTTGGTTGGGCAGGAAGGAGAACGTGCCATCGTTGTTTGCAACAAGCTCGGCATTTTTGAGTACTAAGCTGCCAATCTTGGGGCCAACCACACCGGGGATGAGCACCTGCGCGCAGATGCGAACGCCTTGCAACATTCCGGCTTTGCCGTCGGGGGTGAGGTCACGGATCTTTGCGCCAAACACAGCCATGCCGCAAAGGTAGCCGCACATCATAAAGAGCGAGCCTGCAAACACAAGGACGGTTCCCTTAAAGAGGTAAAGGAACACATAACCGAGCATAAGGGACGAAATTGCGATAAAGCCCGAGAAATCAAAGCCCTTCTTATCGTACACCTTGCCCCAAAGCGCGGTTGCAACCGATGCGAGAATAATGGCAGGCGCCATGATAAAGACGTAATCGGTCATGCCCAAGGACTTCTCATAATAAATGATGAGATAAGGCATGAAGATTTGAATGGAAATGTTAAAGAGAATAAAGGACGCGAGATAAAAATACAAAGACTTATTACCCTTAACGGTTGAGGGGCGGAAGCCGTAAATGAGGTTTTGCCAATATCCGGTTTCGGACTTGACACACTTGGGGGAATCCTTGATCAGGAAAATGCCCAAAACACCAATGGTGATTACAACACCGCCAATGATGGCAAAAATCCAAACCCAGTTTTCTGCCACGGTCAAATCAAAGAACATAAAGCCGCCAAACACAACCAAAATGGCAACGAGGGGCATCATAGAGTTGATGCCTTCTGCCGCTCCGCGGTTGGTGTTGTCGGTGCTATCGGTCAACCACGCGTTGAATGCCGCATCGTTGGCGGTGGAACCGAAGAAGGTCATTACGCAGTCGAGAATGATAACGAGAGAAACCGCAACCGATGCCGAGCTAACGGTCAGCCAAGTGCCGGCTCCTGCAGGATCCAAGCGAATAAAGCAAAAGCCGAGAATGGAAATGCCCCACAAAATGTAACCCGCGCACATAAAGAGTTTTCTCTTGCCAACGCGGTCGGAGAGCGCACCCATAAAAATGGTGGTGAGTGCGGCAGAAATAGCACTTGCCGCAACCATGGTCGAAATATCATCTGCGGTCGCACGGAACATATTGTAGATGAACACGTTGAAATACATATTCTCCACAACCCATGCCACTTGACCGATGAGGCTGAACAAGGTCAGCGCACACCAAAAACGAGGGGAAAGCTTTGTTTTCATAAAGTCCTCCTATAAGATATAATGCTTCATTATTCATTATAACACACATTTATCGCCTTTGCAAGGGGAAAATAAAGCAAGGATACGATATGTCTTGACGGTCGCTATGCGACCTACACCTCCCTTTAATGTTTCTTTTTCCTTGACAACCCCTCTCATTTGTGGTACAATAATCACAGAGAAACGGCATCTATAGATGTCGCGTGGAGGTTTTTATGAAACGTTTGACAAAAGGCGTTCATCACATCGCCATCAAATGCGCGGGTCGTGAACATTTTGAGAGAACCATGCACTTCTATCACTCCCTGCTCGGCATGCCCATCGTGCGCGAATGGTCGAGTGCCGAGGGACTCCCCTGCGCTATGGTCGACATTGGCGGCAGTATGATGGAGATCTTCTCCAACGCCCCTGATGTACTCGGTCAAGGCACACTCCGTCACCTCGCTTTCGCGGTTGAAAGTGTTGACGAATGTATCGCCGTCGTAAGAGAGGCAGGTTACCAAATTACCATGGAGCCCACCGATATCTGTATCGCATCCAATCCCCCCTACCCTGCGCGCATTGCTTTTTGCATCGGCCCCGTAGGTGAAGAAATTGAATTTTTTGAAGAAAAATAACCCCAAATAGACAAAATAGAAAGGCACATCTATGCGTATTCTTGCCCTTGGCGACATTGTAGGACACGTTGCCATTGACTACCTTGCCGAAAAGCTTTGGTCTTTTCGCGCTCAAAACAAAATCGACTTTTGCGTTGCAAACGGAGAGAACGCCACCGAAATTCGCGGCATTTCCGCCGCCGACGCCGAGGCTATCCTTGGCACCGGTGTTGACCTCATTACGCTTGGCAACCACGCCTTTGGCATGAAGGATATTTATTCCTATCTCGATGCCAACGAGCGCTCTATCATTCGACCTGCCAACTACCCCACCGACGCCCCCGGCGTTGGCTACACCGTTTGCGGTGTGAACGGCTGGAGAGTGCTTTGCATCAACGTCAGCGGCAGAGTTTACCTCGATCCGCTCGCCTCTCCCTTTGATACCGTCGACCGCATACTTGAGCGCGAAGCAGGTCGCTACGATGTGGCGCTCCTCGATATTCACGCCGAAGCCACAAGCGAAAAGCTTGCCATCGGTCGCTATTTTGACGGTCGCGTGCAGGTGATGTTTGGTACCCACACCCACGTCCCCACCGCCGACGAGCAAATTCTGCCCCTCGGCTCGGGCTACATTACCGACCTCGGTATGTGCGGTCCCAAAAACGGAATTCTCGGCACCGATGCCGATGCTGTTATTCATCGCTTCCGCACCATGATGCCCACTCGCTTCTCCGTTGCCGACGGCCCTGTTCAAGCGCAAGGCGTCATCTTTGACGTCGACGAGGGTGCGGGGAAGGTGCGAAAAGTTATAAGAGTTAGTTTTTGATAAGATTGCGGGAAAACCTTTTTTTGAAAAAAAGTGTTTTCCCGCACCCTTTCCAAAAAACTCTCTAACAAAGGGGTATTAACATAGCAAAGATTTCAACGCCGCCTGTAACGGCTACACCTCATCCACCGCTATCGCGGTCCCCCTTCCCCCACTGGAGAAGGCAGATCGGTTTCCCTCTTCGCTCGAATAAACAATATGAATTATCGTTAAAAGTTTTTTGGTACGGTAAACAATCGGCATTTGTGATTTGTATAAAAGCATCGGCTCACAGTAAAAAGCCTTCCCCAGTGGGGGAAGGTGGCAGTCGCTTGTCGACTGACGGATGAGGTGTAGGATGCAAAGCATCCGTTAGACTTGTCCTTTTCAAAAAAACAAAGGAGCTTATTATGAAATACATCCCTTACGTCAACATAAAACAAGGCACGGCGTCGATCAGCCGATTTTCGAACGGCAACACGTTGCCGCTTGTACAACGTCCGTTTGGCATGGCGCCCTTCTCCTTGCAAACCGATATGTGGGGCGGCCGTTGGTTCTTCCACCCCGACCATCCGTATGCAGAGGGCATTCGCCTGACCCATCAGCCAAGCCCTTGGCTTGGGGAATACGGCACCTTCCTTATGATGCCGCAAAACGACGTCATCTCTAACAACGCGCCGGGGGCGTGGTCGGGTTACCGCGCGCAGGATGCGGTGTTCCGTCCCGACTATCTCAAGGTGACTTTTCTGCGCTCCAACTGCACCTTGGAGATCACCCCCACCGACCGCGGCGGTGCGGTTCGCCTGACCTTTGGCGATGACCGCCCCTCGGTGCTTTCCTTTATGCCCGTGGACGGCAACTACACCTATCACTACAACAAAGAGACACACACGCTCATTGGCACCAATGACGCCAAAGGCTCGGGCGTAGGTGAAAACTTTAAGGCATATCTTGCCGTCAAGTTCTTGGGCGACGTTGTCGAGGATGAAAAGGTGATTATTCAAAGCGGCAAGCACACCACCAACACGCACATTCCCTTGACAAGTCGCGTAGTTGAGGCGCGCATTGGATTTTCCTACATCAGTGAAGAAATGGCGCTCGCTGTCATCGACCGCGAATGCGGCGACCGCTCTTTTGACGAAATTCGCAAAGAAAGCGAGGACGTATGGGAAGAAAAGCTCTCGCGCGTTGAAGTCACCACCGAAACCGAGGACGAGATGCGCACCTTTTACTCCTGCTTGTGGCGCACCTTCCTCTTCCCCCAAAAGGCTTACGAGTTGGATGCCGACGGCAACCCTATCCATTACGTTCCTGCCACGGGCGAGGTCAAAGAGGGTGTTCGCTACACAAACAACGGTTTTTGGGACACCGCTCGCACGGTCTATCCCCTCTTTACCCTCACCGCGCGCGAGGAATTTGCCGAAATGCTCGACGGCTTTGTGAACGATTACAAGGAAAGCGGATGGTTGCCGCGTTGGCTTGGTCTTGGCGAAATTGGTTGTATGCCGAGCACTCTCATTGACGGTGTTATCGCTTGCGCCGCCGTCAACGGCATTGGCAAAAGAGAAACGCTCGAGGTCGCTCTTGAGGGTATGCTCCACCACGCCAACAACGAAAGCGAAAATCCCATTTACGGTCGCAACGGAGCGCTCTCCTATTGCAAATACGGCTACGTGCCTCGCGACGAGCAGCGCGAGTCTGTCAACCTCACGCTCGATGCCGCCTATGGGGACTGGTGCATTGCCACCGTTGCCAAGGTTCTCGGTCGCCTCGATTTGGTGGACGAATACATGGCACGTTCCAAAAATTACAAAAATCTCTTTGACCCTGAGACCGGCTTTATGCGCGGTCGCGACACCGAGGGTAAGATGGCAGACAATTTTGACCCCTGCACTTGGGGCGGTGAATACACCGAGGGTTCCGCTTGGCAAAACTCGATGTTCGTGCCCCACGACGTGGAAGGTCTTGCCGAACTCTACGGCGGAAAAGAAAAGTTCCTCGAAAAGCTCGACGAGCTCTTTGCAACCCCTCCGCGCTATCGCGTGTTCGGCTACGGAAACGAAATTCACGAAATGACCGAAATGGCATCCGCCGACTTTGGTCAGTGCGCTATTTCCAATCAGCCTTCCTTCCATCTCCCCTTCCTCTATGCCGCCCTTGGCGAGCCTGAAAAAACCGACTACTGGGTCACCAAACTCTGCCGCGAAGCCTTCTCCCACCGCAATGACGGCTTCCCCGGTGATGAGGACAACGGCACCACCTCCGCGTGGTACGTCCTCGCCTCCCTCGGCCTCTACCCCCTCTGCCCCGGCAAAAAGGATATGATTAAGTGCAAACCGCAGGTGAAGAGTTATAGAATCAATCAGTGAGGAGACGCAGGGGGTGCTTTTTGAAAAAAGCGCCCCCTGCACCCGCGCAAACACTAGCTGACAAGGGGTCTATCAAAATGAGTCCACAGTACACTACCGGACGGTCGACGCGAGCGCAAGGCTCGCTTTGGCTACCGCTAACTCGCAGGGACCTCCGAGACCCTGCTCGTTAAGAAAGTTGTTTGGTAAATAACCGTTGACAAAACGTCTCTTTTTTGCTATAATAATTTTGGAAAGCTCTTTTGGGTCAAGGAAAGGTCCTTTTTGGATCACGTCCTCGACTGAACCACGAGGGCTTTCTTTTTGTTTTTGTAGGGGATGACCTCCCGGGCATTCCGCATCTAACGCACACCAAAAACAAAAAATCAGCATGTCATCCTGAGCGAAGTCGAAGTTTTTCCGAGCGAAGAGCGAGGAAAAACCGAGGAGCGAACGCGACGATGGGATCTCCGAACGAGTTTGGGTAGCTTTTTGAATCGATGTAACATCCCGTTGGCAAGCC
>JAGBSQ010000020.1 GCA_017631775.1 Clostridia bacterium
CACCAAGCTGTCCATCATCGAAGGTCAGCATCTCGAGGTCGGTGAGGCTATGACCGAAGGTAACAAGGCTCCCGCCGATATTATGAGAGTTCTTGGTTTGGATGCTGTTTATGAGTATCTGATCAAGGAAATCCAAAAGGTATACCGTTCTCAAGCTTGTAACGTAAATGACAAGCACGTTGAAATCATTGCACGTCAAATGACCAGAAAGATGCGCATTGAAGATGGCGGTAGCACCGATCTGCTTGTTGGATCCAACGTTGACTTCCTCGACCTCGAAAGAGCAAACGAAGAAATCGATGCACGTATTGCAGCAGGCGAACAGGGTCTTACCCACGCAAAGGGAACCACCATTCTCTTGGGTATTACCAAAGCATCCCTGCAAACCGAATCCTTCATGTCCGCGGCATCCTTCCAGGAGACCACCAAGGTTCTTACCGAGGCGGCTATCCACGGTAAGGTTGACTACCTGCGCGGCTTGAAAGAAAACGTTATCATTGGTAAGCTCATTCCCGCAGGTACGGGTATGGATTGCTACAAGGGCGTTGGCGTTCGCAAGGTACAATAATCCTTAAAACAAACTGTAATATGCGGAGGAAGCTCAAAAGGGCTTCCTCCGTAGGACTATCTCCCCACGTATATTTTGGGGTGGGGAACCATAAAAAAGGAGAAAAATTATGAAAAAAATCGGCTTTATTGATTGTTTTTTGAGCAACTGGCATGCAAATAACTACCCCGCATGGATTCGTGAATCCTGCCAAGAACGCGGCCTGGAATACGAAGTAGCATATGCTTGGGCAGAGGTTGAGGTTTCTCCCCGCGACAACAAGACCACCGATCAGTGGTGTGCTGAAAACAACGTGACCCGTTGCAACAGCATCGAAGAGATCTGTGAAAAGAGTGACGTTCTCTTCATTCTCGCGCCCACCAACCCCGAAAAGCACCTTGAGTATGCAAAAATCGCTCTCAAATACGGCAAGCGCACCTACATTGACAAGACCTTTGCGCCTAACTACGAAGAGGCTGCAGCAATCTTTGCGCTGGCAGATCAATACGGCACACAGTGCTTTAGCACCTCGGCTCTCCGCTACGGCACCGAGCTCGATACCTTTGTAAACCCCACAAAGGTTGTTACCACAGGTGCCGGCCGTACTCCCGACGAGTACATCGTTCACCAAGTAGAAATGATCGTAAAGCTCCTTGGCTGCAACACCAAGGCTGTTAAGTGCACAAAAGAAAGCGAGACCAGAATTGTTTACGATATCGCTTTTGCTGACGGCAAGAGCGCAACCGCAATTTGGGATACAAGCCTTGGCTTTACTGCAACCTCTGTTGGCGAGAACGGTGAAGAGGATAAGAAGGCGATCAACTCTCCCTTCTTTAAGATCCTCTTGGATAAGATCGTTGTATTCTTTGAGACCGGTGAGGTTGATTTTGACCGCGTAGAGACCTTGACAGGCATGAAGCTGCGCGAATATATGCTCGCAAATGAGGGCGAGTGGGTAGAGGTTGCTCCCGTAGTATAATCCGCACATACCCATAAGAGCAAAAACCACGACAAAATGTCGCAGGAAACGCGAAAAATCGCAAAATTATAACCAAAACAATTCTGCAACAATGCACAAAAATTGTGCAAAAGGTAGAAAAAATAGCACAAAACACATACTTATTGACAAAATCGCTTGTAAGTGGTATAATATATTGTAATTGTGAGCGTATGCCATAACTATGCCATAACTGTGCTTGGTTATAAATACCCACAATCCAAACACGGCAGAATCACGCGACCACGGTCGGGTGTCTGTATATAAACATTAAATTTCGGAAGAAGGAGGAAACTGAAGAATGCCAACCTTTAACCAGCTTGTCAGACAGGGACGCGGCGAAAAGATTTACAAATCTAAGTCTCCTGTTCTCCAAAAGGGTTTCAACTCTTTGAAGAACGCAGCAGTAGATCAATCTGCACCGCAAAAAAGAGGCGTTTGCACCAAGGTATCTACCACCAGCCCTAAGAAGCCTAACTCTGCAATGAGAAAGATCGCAAGAGTTCGTCTTACCAACGGTATGGAAGCAACCGTTTACATTCCCGGTATCGGACACAACCTGCAAGAGCACTCGGTAGTTCTGATCAGAGGAGGTCGTGTAAGAGACCTTCCCGGTGTACGTTATCACATCATTCGCGGAACTCTGGATGCACAGGGCGTTGCAAACCGCAACCAAAGCCGTTCTAAGTACGGCGCAAAGAGAGCTAAGAAGAAGTAATTTAGCTCAATGGGGTTAAAGCTCCCCACAATTAACTAAAAAGCACCACTTGTCCGTCCGACGTGTTTTTTCGTAAATTTAATGTTTATGTCAAACCCGACGGCGCTAACAGAAGCTGCTTTTGAGTACCAATGATCTCATAATTTTAATGAAGGAGGGAAGTACAGTGCCGAGAAGAGGTCGTATTACCAAAAGAGATGTATTGCCGGATCCGTTGTATGGTTCTAAGCTTGTAACCAAGCTCATCAACAACGTTATGTATGACGGCAAGAAGGGCGTAGCTCAAACCATCGTTTACGATGCATTCAAACTCATCGAAGAAAAGGTTGGCCAAAACGCTCTCGAAGTGTTCCAAGAAGCACTTGAAAACATTATGCCTGTTCTGGAAGTTAAGGCTCGCCGTGTAGGTGGTTCCACCTATCAGGTACCTATGGAGGTCAGAGCAGACCGTCGTCAAACCCTTGGTTTGCGTTGGCTCATTCTCTTCGCAAGAAAGCGCGGAGAAAGAACCATGGCAGAGAGACTCGCAGGCGAGATCCTCGATGCAAAGAACAGTGCCGGTGGCGCCTTCAAGAAGAAGGAAGAAACTCACCGTATGGCAGAAGCAAACAAGGCGTTTGCACACTATCGTTATTAATTTGTTTGCGTTCGTTTTAAGGAGACAAATTGATGGCAAGAGAATATTCGCTTGAAAATACCAGAAATATAGGTATCATGGCTCATATTGACGCCGGTAAGACCACCACAACTGAGCGTATCCTGTTCTACACAGGTAAAACGCACAAGCTTGGTGAAACTCACGAAGGCGCGGCTACCATGGACTGGATGGCACAGGAGCAAGAAAGAGGTATCACAATTACCTCTGCTGCTACC
>JAGBSQ010000139.1 GCA_017631775.1 Clostridia bacterium
ATAGAGATTGCGAACGTTAACGGTAACGTCAAAGCCGGTGGTCATCTCTGCGGTATCTTCCATAATCATATCGAGCGCGAGGTCGAACGGCTCGTTGAGCTTTTCGTCGCGTGCGGATACAGGAGATACGCGGAAGCCGATTGCGTTAACTACCTTTGCAATTGCCTTTTCGATAACTTCTCTGGCATCAAAGGTAACGCTCTTTGCAAATACAAAGCGGGAGTTGCCTGCATAGAAATCCATGAGGCAGTTGTCAGCAACAACTGCGCCAACTCTGGTAGCGAGGAGGCGGTTAACAACGCGGATTGCATTGCGCTTTACAAAGTTGTAAATGCCGTTTGCATTTTCTGCCTTGTTAACAACTGCGGTGTAGAGGTATGCAAAAGGATCGGAGGAAGCTGCTGCTGCCTTGAGAAGGTTTTGCATATCGAAATCGTAACCTGCAACTGCGCCAAGCTTATCGATAACGTCGTAAACGGTGTGATCGAAGTAGCCGTTAACCTTTGCGGGCAGACGGTTGGTGATCTCAACGCCGGTAACGTTTTCAAGCTTTTCTACAAATACTTCAAAGGTGGGAATGGTTGCGAGTGTATTTACAAGGTTTTGTGCTTCGAGGTTGTCAGAGAAGTCATAGCCGGTAACTCTTTCTACGTAAGAAAGGAGAACCTTTGCATAGCTGGAAGAGAGAGCCTTGCTATATACTTTGCCAAAGAGTGCGGGATCTACTGCTTCAAGAACAGCAACGATCTCTTCAAGAGTCAAGTCTTGTGCGAATGCTACAAAGTCATCGGGTTGTGCTGCGTATGCTGCAAGAACCTTATCCTTAAGAGCGTTCATTTCGGGATCGGTGGAATCTGCCATAGCTTCGAGAGCGAGGCGGAGACCACTTGCGAACTCAGTGGGAACGTTAACTTCTGCTACGAGCTTGCCGTCGGTCAGGCCAACGTAGCCCATCTTATCGAGCAGAACAGAAAGCTTTGCTGCTGCTGCACGGATCATGTCGGTGCCTGCAGTGAGAACAAAGTTGAAGTTGATAACCTTGGTCTTTTCTACTTCGCCATCGAGGTAGGAGATCTCGAAGCTTGCGGTGAACAGCTTGCCGCTGTCGTCAATGTTTGCAAGCTCGTTGAGAGTAGGAACGAGATTTTCGAGAGCATCGATCAAGCCTGCAGGTTGGAACTTCAAGAAGCCATCATCGTTTTGAGAGGTGATTGCAACACCGTCGATCTTAATTTCGGTGATGGTCTCTTGCATGGTTGCAAGAATGCTGAATGCTTGAATGAGATAGTTCTCGATATCGAGCATACCGTAGAGTTCTTCTGCTACGTCAACACCGGTGGAGAAAACAACCTTTGCGAGTTGTTTAACGTCAACCTTGCTAACGAGAGCGCGAACGTTGATATCCTTGATAAGGCCTTCTGCATCGATAACCTTGGTGATAGCGCGATCGCGAATGATATCCATAGCGATGCCCTTAACGTCAAGGGTGTTGATGAGAGCCTTGAAGTTGGTTACGTATTCGAATACGGTCTTGTAACCGCCAACTGCCTCGATAACTGCATCGGTGCCGATAGCATCGATAGCTGCATCGTAATTCTTGAGGCAAGCAACAACGTTTGCAGACGAGATGGTCTTGTTGTTGAGAGCGGTGGTAATTTGAGCCTTGATAACCTCAGTCTTAACGAGGTTAGCGTAGCCGTAAGCTGCAGCGATTGCATCTACGCTGATAACGCCGTTAGCAATCAGCTCTTGAACGGTGATAACGCCGTCGTTGAGCAGAGCTTCAGCATCCAAAACTTCGTCAACTACGTAGTCAACAAGAACCTCTTCGGTGAAGCGGTCAGCGTTGGCATCGATAAATGCTTCAAGAGCATCCTCGTCTACGTACTTGTCAGCCAGGTTAGCATAGCCAACAACGGTTTGGATGTAGGTAAGATTTGCAGCATCTTGAACGTTGATGCCGTTGAGCTTTACAGCCTTGTTGAGATCAACGATTTCAAAAAGCTTTGCGGGAGCGAGATCCAGAGCAAGATCCATCAGCTCCTTGGAGTAATCGTCGATAAGAGCATCAGTATCAACGTACTCGAGTGCTTTTTCGATATCCTTTGCGCTGATGTAGTTTGCAAGGATTTCAACGTCCTTAATGTAGGACTTGAGATCCATATCCTTGAGCAGGCTGATAAGGCCGGCAGTATCTACGCAAGCGAGCAATTCGTCAGCATCTACGCAAGCAAGAAGCGCTTTTGCGTCGATATCGCCGATGATCGTCTTAACGAGATCGATGATTTGTTCTTCGGGGATCATTGCCAAGAGTTCAGACTTGGTCAAAATATCGCCCAGGCTACCGTTAGCGGACATGCCTTTGATCAGTCCCTTAACGTCGCCGTCTTGGATGTAAGACAAGAGAGCCTTAGGGTCTACGGTAACGGTAATGTCGGTAGACGTTACGTTTTCGACCTTCTCCTTGTCGGTGTTCACGTTCAGCCAATCTTCAGCCAACGCACTGAAAGGCATTACTGCCAAAACAGTGATGATAGCTAACAGCATTGCAAGAACTCTGTTGAACTTTTTCATAACACAAAACCTCACTTTGTTTAGATTTCCGCCAAGCTCTTCACTTGTGCGGTTGAAAAGTCCTTTTTTGGTACCTTCCTTGCGTTTTTGGGCGCAATTCGGGCATAGTTATTATATAATATAGAATATGATACCATTTTTTCTTTTGTTTGTCAAGGGGTTTAGGCATATTTTCTCTATTTTTTTGCTTTTTTGTCGCATAAATCCAAACAATTTCCGCTTGTTTTTTCCATATTTTATAAAAATTCTTATTCTTGTTCACGAATTTTAAAAAATTTATCGTTTTTCGATAAAAATATATTGACAAACGATTTTCGTTGTGCTATACTGTGTGCAAGACACATTTTGGCAATATGTTATCAAATTTGCTCTGCTTTCAAAAGGAGGATTTACCAAAATGATAAAAAGACATCTCTCTAACCGCGCCTCAAGCATTGTTTCTCTCTCGCTGGCGATCGCGCTCTTTCCCGCTCTTATTTTTCTTTCTGTGAGATTACCGCACTTTGTAACCGTTCTTTTAAACGTGCACGAGGCCATCGGCAATGACGGTGTTTTGCAGGCTTGGGAGCGCACAGCCGTTTTGGTAGATGCCTATGCTATGCTTGCGGTCGCCTTTGCCGCGGTCGCCCTGCTCATCATCCTCTTGCGCTCCACGCTTTCCGAAAAGGTTTTTTCAGAGATTGCCCTGCGCACCCTGAACGGACTTTCGGCATGCTGCTTTTTGGAAGGCATCTTGCTCATTTATATCGCCGTTTACTTCCCTGCCGTTCTCTGCCTGACTCTTGCGGCATTCTTTCTTGGCGTATGCCTGCGCGTGGTTCGCAACGTAATTGCAGAGGCAATGCGCTACAAGGAAGAAAACGACTTGACGGTGTAATAAGGAGGACAGCAAAATGATTGTAGTCAACTTAGATATTATGATGGCAAAGCGAAAAATATCGCTGAACGAGCTCTCTGAGCGCGTGGGCATTACGCTTGCCAACCTCTCTGTTTTGAAGAATAACAAGGCACGTGCCATTCGTTTTTCTACCCTCGATGCCATTTGCCGCGCCTTGGATTGCACCCCACAAGATATTTTGGAGTACCGCCCGGACGAAGAACAACCTGACGAAGAATAAGAAAGGAGACACTTGATGAATTACACCCCCAACCCCTCAAATTTGCCACCCGTTGTGCAAAAAACACCTCCCGCACCAAAAAAAGCGCCGCTTGAATACACCCTGCGCGACACCTTATTTGCTTATTTATGCATACCCGTATGCTTCTTATTCGTTAAATCCAATCCCCTCTCCTCCTCCGCGCTCGGAACAGCGCTCTCGGTTCTTGTTGCCATAGCATTTGCTCTGACCTATCTCTTCCTCTCGGGCGTGCGCCCCTCGGCTTGGGCGTGGGTCACGGGTGGTGTAATGCTGACCCTCTCGGCAGGTTTTTTGACCAACGCCAATAGCGGTCTGCGCGCCGCTCTCGCACTTGCTTTCATGATCTTTTTGCTCATTTTTGTGCATACGTGCTGCAAAAAAGATCTTTTTGAGAACTTTTCGCAAAATCCCGTGAGCCGTTTGCTGGGCGGTGTTATCCTTCTCCCCATTACCTCGCTAACCGAAAACCTCCCCGTTTTCATTCCCAAAAAGGATGACAAAAAGGGACGATGGCTCCCCATTCTCGGTTGGTGTGCGGTAGGACTTGTAACTGCTATCATTCCTACAGTTCTCATAGGCGCTCTGCTCTCCTACGACGAGCAATTCACAAATCTGCTTGATCGCATCTTCTCCTTTGACGGAGATAAGATCTTTGAAAACATTGGAGATCTCATCCTCGCGGGCATTTTGGGCGTTGTTCTGTTTGCCGCTCTGTTCGGCAATCTGCAAGCCGCAAAAAAGGAGACGGACACAGAAAAAGAGGAAAAAGAAAAAGCCGCTTCCCAATCCTTGCAGGTTTTGCCAAAGCCTTTGGTTGCCGCGTTTGTAACTCCTATTCTTCTTTTATACGTTCTCTTCTTTGTTTCGCAATGGAGCTACTACGTCTCCGCCTTTACGCACGTTCTGCCCGAAGGCTTGACCTACGCGCAGTATGCTCGTGAAGGTTTCTTCCAATTGTGCACCGTGTGCGTGTTTAACGCGCTTTTGATGATTTGTATGCAAGCATTTATGCGCCGCGCGCCCGAGGAAAAAGGCATTTTGCGCCGCATTCTTGCGGGCATCATTTCGCTCTTCACCCTCATCCTCATTGCCACCGCACTCTCCAAAATGGTGCTTTATATCGATGCCTACGGCATGACGCAAAACCGCATTCTCGCCACTTGGATGATCCTTTTCTTGGCAGTAATCTTCATTCTTTCCCTCATTCAGGTGTTCTGCAGAAAATTCCCCATTGCCATAGCAATTCTTGTTACCTGTGTAGTGTTTGCGCTTGTTTTGTTCCTGCCCAACGTCGACGGAATGATTGCCAACTACAACGTGGACGCCTACCTTTCGGGCGACCTTTCCAGTGTTGACGTCGATGCCCTTTGCGACCTCGACTACGCCGCCGTTCCCGCGCTCTCTCGCCTTGAGGACAATCTTCTTTCGCTCTCGTCTCGTGATGGAAAGAGCGCAAGTATTTTGAAAGCAGTCACTGCACGACTGGATGCCCTTGCAGAGAAAAGCAACAAATACCCCGACGGATTTTTTGACTTCAACATTCCCACGTGGCGCGCAAAGCAGATGCTTGAGGGGCGCATCCCGTAGCCAAAATTGATGATTTTTGGCGAAACAATCAAAAATCAAAGTTTTTGGGGCTGTTTTTCTATTGACAGCCCCATTTTTTTGGAGTATAATGGGTGTATCATGACAAGATTTACTTCTTGGAGGAATTGAAAATGAAAAAAGTTAAATTTGGTGTTATCGGTTACGGCCAACGCGGCTCCGGCATGACCCAGCGCATTTTGCTCGGTATGAGCGACGTTGAAGTTATCGGCGTTTGCGACTACTACGAGGACCGCACACAACAAGCTATGGACGACGTTGAAAAGGCATGCGGCAAGCGCCCCTTCGGCTCGACCAACTATCAAGATATTTTGAACATGGAAGCCCTTGACGCGGTTATGATCGCGACCTCTTGGGAGACCCACGTTCCCTTTGCCATTGAGGCAATGAACAAGGGTATTGCCGTTGCTATGGAGGTTTGCGGCGCGTACAACATCGACTCCGTTTGGGAGCTTGTTCGCACCCAAGAAAGAACCGGCACGCCCTTTATGTTTATGGAGAACTGCTGCTTTGGTAAAACAGAGCTGCTTGGTACCTCTTTTGTTCGTAACGGCCTCTTGGGTGAACTCGTTCACGCGCACGGCGCATACGCGCATCATCTCGCATATGAGATCGCAACCGGTGAAAAGCATCGCCACTACCGTTTGCGCAACTACCTCTTGCGCAATTGCGACAACTACCCCACCCACGAGCTCGGCCCGATTGCTAAGGCGCTCAACATCAACCGCGGCAACCAAATGCTCTCTTTGGTATCCATCGGCTCCAAGTCGGTTGGTATGACAGATTACGTAAACCGCTACGCTGATAAATATCCGGATCTTGTAGGCAAGACCTGGCGTCAATCCGACATCGTCAACACGCTCATCACCTGCGCAGACGGCTCTACCATCTCCCTGCGCCTCGATACTACGCTGCCTCGTTCCTACTCCCGTGAATTCACGCTGCGCGGAACAAACGGTCTCTACGAGCAAGACACCAACCTGCTCTACCGTTGGGGCGACCGCGAATATTGGGACACCGAGCGCTATTATCGCGACATGGCAGGCAACGCCGCAAAGCTTGAAGAGGACTACCTGCCCGACATTTGGAAGACCATTACACAAGCCGAGCTTGATGCAGGTCACGGAGGCATGGACGGCCTTGAAATGCGCGCGTTCGTCAACGCCCTCAAGTCCAACAGCGAAATGCCCATCGACGTTTACGACGCTGCCGCTTGGATGAGTATCTCGGCTCTCTCCGAAATCTCCATCGCACAAGGCGGCGCACCTCAAATGATCCCCGACTTTACCAACGGTATGTGGACCGTTCGCAAGCCGAAGGACGTTGTTGAGTTGCCCATCGTTAACAAATAAAGCTCGAAAGCACTCACGCAATAAAAAACCGTCGCGCAACCATTGGTTGCGCGACGGTTTTTTGTTGTTTAAATATGTGTTTTTTGCGTACGTATAGCGAAAAAAGCGTGTTTTTTGCACTACGTGTGGCAATTAGAGCCACGAAAAGCTGCCTCCGAGTACGCCAAAAACAACGATCATAGAGGCGGTGATCAGCGCCAAAGCAAGGGCAAAAACAACAATCGTCTTCCAATTCCAGGTTGCCTTTTGCTCTCTTTTTTCAATCAATTTCATGCGTTGCATCACACTTGAAATCGGTTTGTAAAGCAAGAGAACAAAGCCCACGTTCATGCAGGATTTGACCGCATTAAAGGGCAAAAGCAACGTGGGGAGCATCGACTTGACAGCCTCAACCGTAACTCCCATATAGTACGGGGTGACCCACAAATTGAAGAGCATCATAACGCCAACCGTTGCTGCGGCAGCGCTCATCAATGCTATGATCGCACCAATCAGGCTACGCTTATAGCGGTAGATGAGAGACGCGGTCAACGAAAAGGTTGCGGTACTGATAAAGTTCATCAAAAAGCCGTAAAGGCCGGTATCGCTGACCGAAACCAGCTCCAAGAGAGGAACCAATACAGAGAGCGACAGTGCCGCCCCGGGGCCAAAATAAAGGCCCGCCAAGGTGATGACAGTATCCTTGAGATCCAAGGTCAAAAAGGACACCTTAAAGTGAACGACCAGCATTAAAACGTATGCAAGAGCGCCAAAAACAGCAATGAGAGCTATGCGGCGCAGTTTGTTTGAAGAGCTCAAACGACTCATATTTTCTCCTTTCCCATCCGGACTTTAACCGTCGGTACGGGATTTTCACCCGTTCGGCCCCCAATTTTGAGGGTTCGCAGACTTATTTTTAAGAATTAGAATAGTTCTATTTCTAAAATGTTCACTGCCGGTATGGATTTTCACCATTTCCCAAGTGTTTTTATGGTATTTTTATTTTAATAGTATGATTGCAAAAGGGTTGCTGTGCCAAGCACAGCAACCCATATTGGTTTTAGTAACAGTGTAATTTAAGTTAACGCGAAGCGTTTAATTACTCAACGATGCTACCTACAACGCCGGAACCAACGGTTCTACCACCCTCACGGATAGCGAAACGGAGACCTTGCTCGCAAGCTACGGGCTTGATGAGCTCAACGGTCATATCAACGTTGTCACCAGGACGGCACATTTCAACGCCTTCGGGAAGGTCGATGTTACCGGTAACGTCGGTAGTTCTGAAGTAGAACTGAGGTCTGTAGCCGGAGAAGAAGGGCTTCTTACGGCCGCCTTCCTTTTCGGTAAGAACGTAAACTTGGCCTACGAACTTGGTGTGGGGCTTGATGGAGCCGGGCTTAGCAAGAACTTGACCTCTTTCGATCTCGTCCTTAGCAACGCCACGGAGCAGTGCGCCGATGTTGTCGCCTGCTTCTGCTTGAGGCAGGAGCTTGTGGAACATTTCAACGCCGGTAACGGTGGTGTTGGAGGATTCTTCCTTCAAACCAACGATTTCTACAACGTCACCAACCTTAACGGTACCACGCTCTACACGACCGGTAGCAACGGTACCACGACCGGAGATGGAGAATACGTCCTCTACGGGCATCAGGAATGCGAGGTCTGCTTGACGCTCAGGGGTGGGGATATAGTTGTCAACTTCGTTCATGAGCTCGAGGATGCAAGCATACTCAGG
>JAGBSQ010000140.1 GCA_017631775.1 Clostridia bacterium
AAGCATCGATAACGTTCTTGCCAACACGGGTCATGATGATCATGTTGAGAACAACGTAAATAGAGTCGGTCAACTCAATACCGATCTTTGCAAAGTCAGAACCAACTACGCCCATAGAATAGGGGATAACGTACATGGTCTTGCCATTGTAAGAGTTCTTGTAGAGCTTGGAAAGCTTTTCGTAGCATTCCTTGGGATCCATCCAGTTGTTAATGTTGCCAGCGTCCTCTTTTTTGGAGGTACAAATAAATGTTCTGTGCTCAACGCGTGCTACGTCGTTGATAGCGGTACGGTGGAGATAGCAGTTGGGGTAAACGTCTTGGTTCAGGGGCTCGAGTTCGCCGGTTCTGCAAGCCTCTGCACGCAGAGCCTCGGTTTGCTCTTCGCTACCGTCGATCCAAACGATTTCCTTGGGGCCTACCATTTCGGCCATGGAATTGATCCACTCAAGAACATACTTGTTGTTGGTCATAGTTTTGCTCCTTTTTGTTATGTAAAATTTAATAAAAAACAACATCTTGGGAAATAAGCCACCTTATCACCCATTATATATTATACACATTCGAATTGTGCATTTCAAGAGGATTTTGAAAAGGTTACGATTTGTTCATAATTTAACAAACATATTTGCAAATATGGTGCAGGCCCGAAATCCCTCTTGACAAACGCCTTCAAATGCCGTATAATGATGTATATAATAAAATGATGAAAAGGAGACCTCTGCATGGGTGCCAATCTTGGATTTTTTGCCGAGGATCGCGAACGCGATTTTCCCGAACTGAATAAATGTCCCGATTGCGAAACTTTTTTTGCCGATACCAACTGTCCCATTTGCGGCAAAGAGTGTCCCGAAGAGTTCCGCGCAGGCAACCGCAAACCGGTAAAGCAAAAAAAGCACCGCCGTCCATCAGGCAACGGACGCGTGCAATTCGTGCCGTGGTATCACACGGTTTGGTTTATTGTCCTTATGCTGTTTGTCCAACCCATCGTTGGCTTGATACTGACGTGGACCGGCGTGTGGAAAACGCATTGGAAGGTCATTGTTACACTCCTTATTATTTTGCCTTACGTTGTTTTTGCCGGCTTGGGAATTATCACAGCCATTGTTGATAGCTACAAAGAGGACGTAATTCCCATCAATTCCGAAATGTCCGATGCAGACTATCACGCCGCTTGTACCTCTCCCGACGTAGAATTGCTTTATCGCAACAGCAATAATCAAGTAGGGGATTATGTTTGCATGAATTTGACCGTTGTCGAGCTTTCAAGCACCTATTACTACACAGGAGATATGGATTATAAAAATGCCAACGTTTACCTTTGCCATATCAACAAAGGGGAAAGAACCTTGGAGTTCTTTGTGATAGACTACCGCCAAGAGGGTCAAGGACGTTTGGCTATTGGAGATAAGATCACTGTTTGGGGAGAAGTGGCAGGAGAAATTGAAGCCGAAACCTCGGTTGCTCGCCCTGCTGTTTATGCCCGTTTTATTGATATAGAATAATTGGAGAAAACTATGCCAAGATTTTTTATTCGCGCAAACCAAATTGAAGATGGCGTTGTAACGCTTTTGGGCGACGATGCCCATCACATCTCCCGCTCGCTCCGCATGGCGGCAGGGGAGTGCATCACTGTTTGTGATATGCAAAAAAATGAATATGAGTGTGAGCTGACCGATTTTCTCCCTGACCGCGTTCTTGCCAAAATTTTGGAAACGCGCAAGAGCGACACAGAGCCGCCTTACCACGCAATCGTTTACCAAGCACTCCCCAAGGGAGATAAGCTCGATAGCGTTATCCAAAAGGCAGTTGAGTGCGGAGCTTCCGAGATCACGACCTTTGAGAGCGAGCGTTGCATCGTGCGCGCCAAAGGCGAGAACGAAGCCAAAAAGGTCGAACGACGTCAGCGCATCGCGCTCGAGGCTGCAAAGCAGAGCGGTCGCGGAATTGTTCCTGCGGTCAACCCGACCGTATCGTTTGCCGAAATGTGCCGCCGCGCGGCAGAAGCCGACATCGCACTTTTCTGCTATGAGGGAGACGGCACCGAGCCGTTGCCTATAGCACTCCAAAAAGCTGTTGCAAAAACCGATAAGGAGAACCCCACAATCGCGCTCATTATTGGTAGCGAGGGCGGCTTCTCGCTTGCCGAGGCCGAAAATATCTGCTCCTTGGGCATTCTCCCCGTAGGACTTGGCAAACGCATTTTGCGCACCGAGACAGCCTCCGGTTTTGCCCTTGCTTGCCTCGTTTACGCCCTTGAAATGAAAGAATAATCCCCAAAAAGCCTTTAAAAGTGGTCGATTTGACGAAAATCATCCCATTTTTGGGGGCTTTTTTTGATGTGCTATACACTCTGCCCAAAAAAAATAAAAATTTTTATAAGAAATATTCAAAAACCTATTGAAAAATGCCAAAAAATAGTGTAGAATATAGGTAGTTTTGTACGAAGTCTATTCTCAAAAACACAAGAGGAGATTAAATTTTATGTCCAATAGGTTGTTTCAGGGTGTTATTCACCAAATGAAAGATGCGATCGATCGCGTTATCGGCGTTGTTGATGAAAACGGCGTCATCATTTCTTGCTCGGAGCTTGTTAAAATCGGCGAGATCCGTCAAGGCGTGCGCGACGAGCTCAGTTATGCAAATGACGTCATCACCAGCGGCGGCTACACCTACCGTCCGATGACAAACGGCCCCAAGACCGATTATATCGTGTTTGTTGAGGGCGAAGATAAGATGGCAGAGAAGATGTCCAAGCTTTTGGCTATCTCTCTTGGCAACATCAAAAATCTGTATGATGAAAAGTACGATAAAGGCTCTTTCATCAAGAATATCATCCTTGATAACATTCTTCCCAGTGATATTTACATCAAATCCAAGGAGCTGCACTTCAACACCAACGAGTCGCGTGTCATCTTCCTGATCAAGTTCTTGGGTAAGACCGATATGCTCCCCTTTGAAATGCTGCAAAATATGTTCCCCGAAAAGGCAAAGGATTACGTTATCAGCGTAGGCGAGCACGATATCGTTTTGGTTAAGGACGTTAAGCCCGGCTCCGAAAACAAGGATTTTGAAAAGATCGCTACCAACATTGCAGATACTCTCTCCGCAGAGTTCTACACACAGGTAGCCATCGGTATCTCCTCCGTAGTAGAGAATATCAAGGACCTTGCACGTGCTTACAAAGAGGCACAGGTTGCACTTGAGGTTGGCAAGGTTTTTGAGAACGAAAAGAACATCATCAGCTACGAGAACCTTGGTATTGGCCGTTTGATCTATCAACTGCCCACCACTCTTTGCGAAATGTTCCTCCAAGAGGTATTCAAGCGCGGCAGCCTTGAATCTCTCGACCGCGAGACCCTGCAAACCATTCAAGCGTTCTTCGAGAACAACCTCAACGTTTCCGAAACTTCTCGTAAGCTTTTTGTACACCGCAACACCTTGGTTTACCGTCTTTACAAGATCCGCAAGATGACCGGCCTTGATCTGCGCGAGTTTGAGCACGCTATCACCTTTAAGGTAGCGCTCATGGTTAAAAAGTATCTCAATTCCAAGCCCGTTAAGTTTTGACATAGCATCTCGCAACCGTTTGCGAGAGTAGGGGAAAGCGAAATGTAGGAAAGGTCCGACATTTCGCTTCCATACTGTATATGTGGTGCATAAACAACAAAAAACATCCATAAAATACGGTATTGAAACGGCCTCTGCCGTGTCTGATTTTTATTCGAAGGGAAACAGGAATGGACTACAATAACAATAGCGATTACTCTTGGATGGGTACACCCCAGCCACCCCAAAAACAACAAAAAGGCGAATGGCGCTGTCCCGTAGGCCTGCTTTTGGTTATCTTGTGTATTGCTGTTGTGGCATCGGTAATGCTTACATTTACCGTTACCGCAAATTGGGTAAGAGCGCAGGATTCCGTTGTTATCGGGCATCAACAGCAAACAATTCAAGATTTGGAAGAAGCCTTGGCGGCTCAAGGCGATTTTAGCAAGCTTGAAATTCTTGCAACCATACTAAAATATTATTCCTATTACTCCGACGAATTTGACGAAGAGGAAATGCTCAATGAGGTTTTGCGTGCTTACGTTCGTGCAACGGGCGATGATTACGCAGATTATTATACCGACGAAGAGTATGCCCAACACATGAGCGAAAACGAGGGCGCCGGAGTGGGCATCGGTGTTAGCTTTGTGCAGGAGTCGATCGTCCTTGGCGGTCAGGAATATTTAACCTTTAACATTATCACAATTTTCAAAAACGCTCCTGCCGCAAACAGTAGTTTGCGTGTTGGAGACCGCGTTTATGCCATTGAAGTTGATGGCGAATACAAAACGCTGGCACAGCTGGGCGGTTATGAAAGAGCATTGGCTGTTGTTCGAGGCGAAGCGGGAACCACCGCCAAGCTGCTTGCATTGCGAGAGCTTGAAAACGGCGAGTTTGAGGTGATCGAAGCCTCTATCGTGCGCGCCGCATACACCGCCGAATCAGTCACCTACAAGGTTTCAAAAACCGACTCAAAGGTTGGCATCGTTCACCTCTCCAGCTTCGATCTGCAAACGCCTTCAGAGTTTAAAGCAGCGGTTTTGGAGTTGCAGGCGCAGGGAGTTGAGTATTTCATCTTTGATTTGCGAAACAAC
>JAGBSQ010000141.1 GCA_017631775.1 Clostridia bacterium
ATAATGCCCTTGAGGAAGTAAACGAGATTTTCGAAGAGTTGCTCGTGGCTCATGCCGCTGTAAGCGTCAAGGAGAGAGTTGAGCTCTTCGGAGGTGTAGCTTTCATCCCAACCGGGAAGATGGAGGTTGTGAGGATCAAGACCCATCAGCTCCTCAGGGTTGTAAGAGAGCGCGTTGGAGCCGTCCTCTGCCTCGGTGTGCAGATTGGTGCGCAACCAGTCGAATACGGGCATAAAGTTGTAGCAAATGCACTTAACGCCTGCCTTGCCAAGGTTGCGAATGGTGGTTGCATAGTTTGCAATGTAGCGGTCACGGGTGGGAAGGCCGAGCTTGATGTCCTCATGTACGGGAACGCTCTCGATAACTTCCATTTCAAGACCCTTTTCGTCGCAGAGCGACTTGAGGCGCAGGATCTTATCCATTTCCCAAACCTCACCTACGGGAACGTCATAAACGGCAGTAACAACACCGCTCATGCCGGGGATCTGACGGATATAAGAAAGCGGAATGCTATCCTTTTCTCCGTACCAACGAAATGTCATTTTCATGTTCGTTTTATCCTTTCTTGTTTTGATGTGTGTATTTAAATTGAATTGTTTACAGATTGAGGAATGCTTTGACGTTGCCGTAGCAAACTGCATACATCAAGCTCTTTGCGGCAGTCATATCGTATTCTCCGCGCTCAACGTAACCGCCAACAAAGTCGGCGAGAATACGACGGAAGAAATCGAAGCGCGCGTAGCTTGCCAAGGAACGGCTGTCGGTCAGCATGCCAAGGTTTGTGCCAAGAACTGCATATTCCGAAACGTTTTTGAGCTGCTCGCGAATGCCCTCTACGGTATCGTTAAACCACCAAGCCGCGCCAACACGAACACCGGGGAATGCGCCGGTGAGGGTTGCCATTGCAGGAGCGCAAGCGGGGTTGAGGGTGTAGATAACGGTTTTGGGAAGCGCATTTCTCTTAACGAGCTCATCAAAGAAGTAAACGAGAGCATCTACGTCTACGTGGCCGCGCATAATGTCAAAGCCGGAATCGCGACCGATACGGCCTGCGAGTGTGCTGTTGACGTTGCGGAAGGTTGCAAAGTGCAGCTGCATAACGATGCCGCGTGCAGCATACATCGATGCGGTAAAATACATCAAGTGAGAGAAGAGCTCTTGACGTTCACCCTCGGTCAAGGTTGCGCGCTTTGCATAAAGTGCTTCGGCGCGTTCTTCACCAATATCAGCCATGGGCAAAAAGTCCATGCCGTGGTCGGCGATCTTGCAGCCCTTGGAAAGGAAGTAGTCGAGTCTTTCTTCGAGGGCACCCTTGAGTTCTGCCAGGGTGTTGAGCTTTCTGCCAACAGAGCCTTCAAGTCTTTCAAGTGCAGCTGCGTCCATATTCAGGGCGAAGTCGGGGCGATAGGTGGGGCGTACGTTGGTCTCGCCGCAAATGCCGTGCATCGAAAGAGGAGATGCAGGATCATCGGTGGTGGCAACGTATTCCACACGGAATTTCTTTAAAATTTGCTTTGCGGTCAAGGTTTCGAGGGCCTTATTTGCCTTCTCCCAAATGCGCTCTGCGCTCTCGGAGTTGAGAGGCTCGCAAATATCGAAGAGGAGCTTGAGCTCGAGTTGTGTCCAATAGTACAAGGGTCCTCCGCAAAGGAGCGGAAAGATCTCGGCGTATTTGAGATACTTTTCGTAAAAGCTTGCATCTCCGGTGATGTATTTTTCATCTACACCGCAAAGACGCATTGCGCGCCACTTATAGTGGTCGGCAGCGAGCCAAAGCTCACCAAGAGACTCAAACTTGCGGTCGTTTTGCAGTTCCGCTTCGTTGAGGTGACAGTGATAGTCAACAATGGGCAGGTCCTTTACTGTGGCATAAAGTTCCTCTGCCGCGGGGGTGTTTAAGAGGAGTGCTTCCCCAAAAAATTCCTTCATAGGTTTCTCCCTTCCCTATCCCGTCAGGACAGGATCTCAATTCTTTGGCCGTTGGATTGATACATGGAAAGAATGAGGCGAACGACCTTTGCCGCCTCCTTGCCCGATACGCGGAAGGGACGTCCCTCTGCAAGGCAAGAATAGAAATCGCGAATGAGGATAGCATGTCCTGTTCCCCAAACGGTTTTGCCAACAAGGTTGGCGTGATCGCGTGTATCCTCAATTTCAACGGGCTTGCCATTGCAAATGACAAAATCGTTGCCGGCAATTACGCGAATTTTATCCATGGTAACAAATTGCAGCTGTACGGGCAGATCTGCCGTTGCGGCAGTTGTGCCGTAGAAGTGGCACTTCATACCGTCGGGCAACTCAAAGTGTGCCGTTGCGGTATCCTCTACCTCGATGCAATCCTTATGGTAGTCATTGTCGGTGTGAGCCGTTACGTGTGTGGGCATGCCGCACAAATGCTGCAAAAGGTCGAGTGTGTGAAGAGCTTGGTTAATCATAACACCGCCACCCTCTTCAATAATCTTGCCTCTCCAAGCACCCGATGCATAATATTTTGCATCTCTCTTCCAGCTTACAATTCCAAGGCCGGACTTAACGCCGTGCTCCTTGATAAAATCGATCAGCCACAGCATGCGAGGCTCATAGCGGTTTTGTTGGCATACGCCAAGCTTTGCCGAGCTCTTTTCCTCTGCCTCAAGCACCGCGTGGAGCTGCTCCATGGTGGTAGCCAAAGGCTTTTCGCACAAAACGTGAATGCCGCGACCGAGTGCCGCGATCACCATTTCGGCATGCAGATAGTGGGGTGTGCAGATGTGAATGGAATCGGGCTTTTCTTTTTCGAGAAGCTCAACGTAGTCAGTGTAAACCGGAACGTTTTCAAGCTCGAATTTTTCAATCTTTTCTTGCGCATTTTCGGGAACGATATCGCAAAGCGCGCAAATCTTGTTGCCCGAACCGATGATGGCATTGATGTGATTGCCCGAAATAGCGCCGCAACCGATGACGGCAATACGGAAAGTTTTCATAATGATTTCCTCAATTTTGGTTGGTGGTTGGTTTGTTTTTGTTTATTTGACGCCGCCGTAGCTGTTGGAGATATCCAAAACCACGTCGGGTGTTTCTTTTTTAACAACTGTGCTTTCTGCAATGCGACGGTTGAGCTGCGAAAGATAAAGCTCATCGTCGATGGGAAGCTCTACGGCTCTGTCAAGCCAAGTGGAAAGCAGCATCGCGTTCATCATTTGCACGCTCTTGATGCCCTCCTCGCCCTTGACGAACAAAGACTCCGTTCCCAAAACGGCATTTGCAAAATTATTCAAAATACCGACGTGTTGGTCGTTGCGACCGTCGGTGGGAACTTCGAATGTGTGATATTCGGGGTCGACGAATGCGCGTGCCGTGCGGCAGAATTCGCGCTCATCGATGGCAAGCTGATCGAACATCAATTTGCCGTGCTCGCAAACAAGGCGTCCGCGTGTGCCGGTGATCTCAAAGCGGTTTGTTCCGGGGGCATCTGCCGTAGACGTTACGAATACGCCCGTAGCTCCGTTGGGGAACTCCATATAAGCGGTTACATCGTCCTCGACCTCAATATCGTGCCATTTGCCAAAGTGGCAATGGGCATGGATCTTTGTGGGGAGCATTCCCACAATCCATTGGAGCAGGTCGATTTGATGGGGACATTGGTTGAACAACACGCCGCCGCCCTCTCCGCGCCAAGTGGCTCTCCAGCCGCCAAGGTCAAAGTAGTTTTGCGAACGGTACCAGTTGGTAATAATCCAATTGACGCGCTTGATGTCGCCAAGCTCACCGCCTGCAACCATCTCTTGCATTTTGCGATAGATGGAATTGGAGCGTTGATTGAACATCATACCAAAGAGCTTGTTCGACTTCTCGGCTGCCGCGTTCATCTCTTTTACCTGCTTTGTGTAAACACCCGCAGGCTTTTCGCAAATGACGTGCAATCCTGCTTCGAGTGCTTGGCAAACAAGTGCTTGGTGGTCATACGGCGGAACGGCAACGATGATGGCATCGCAAAGACCGCTATGCAGCATCTCCGTATAATCGGCAAAGGAGACAACGCCCTCGGCCCCCTCGAGCGAGAGAATGGCAATTGCCTTTGCTTGCTTTGGCTCGCAAATGGCACTCAAAACGCCGTTTGCAATCTTGCCCTCCAAAAGGCTTTTGCAATGCGCCGTGCCCATGTTGCCGATGCCGACAATGCCAAATCTAACTTTTTGCATTATGCGCGGCCGTTCACAACAGGGTGACCGATTTCAGCAAGCATTTCCTTGAGTGCGTTGACCGCATAGTCAAACGCCTCGTCGGCGGTGGCAAATACGAACTTGTTTTTGAGTTCCTTGCCGTCAAATTGCTTGTAAGACTCGGAAACAAAGAGGTGAGGCTCAACCGTGAGAACAACCTCTGCATCGGTCATCTTGTCGATCTTTTGGAGTGCTTCCTTGAGGTGGCCCTCGCCTGCTCCTGCAGGAACAAGGGTGCGACCTTCGTAGAGGCAATCCTTAACGTGCATGTATTCGAAATAAGGTGCGGTTGCTTCAAAACCGGCAACGGGATCTCTTTGGCAGTAAACGTAGTTTGCAGGGTCATAAATGCCGCGCAGACCGGGAACAGATGCCAAAAGGTCAGCTACGCGTTCGGGATCCTGACCGTAAATCTCACCCTCGTTCTCGTGGCAAAGAATAACGCCTGCCTCGGCTGCCTCGGCAACAAGAATTTTCATTCTGCGAATAACTTCATCGCGGTACTCGTCAAGCTTGTCTTGCTCTACAAAAAAGCTGAAGATACGCATTCTCTTTGCTCCAAACACACGGCAAACGTAGAGCGCGCGGCGGAAGAGCTCGAGGTGAGGCTCGAAATCGTCGGTGATTTTATATTTACCAATGGGAGAACCGAAGGAAGGAACGATAATGCCCTCTGCATCAAAACGGCGTTTGATTTCGGCAAGCTCCTCATCCGTTTTTGCAATAACGGGGCCAAGGTTCATAGCGCGGGGCTCAATGCAAAACAGTCCGTTTCTCTTAAGAGCCTCGATCTGTCCGTTAATACCGTTGTGTGCTTCGTCTGCAAAAGCGGAGATCAAAAATTTTGCCATAGTAATTATCCTTTCGTTGTCATTCGTCTTTGACGAAATATGGTTTGTGTGCGCATCAAAAGTCATTTTTGGCCACACTTCTTCACTTTAATACTATTATAACAATTTTATTGTTAAATGTCAATCGCTTTTTTTACAAAAAGTGTTGCAAATATTGCTATTTTGTGTTATAAATAAGGTGGATAAGAATGCGATTTGCACTATGTGATCTCATAAATGCCACAGATTGGAGACAATACTATGAAAAAACTGCATTTGGTATCAAACGCGCACCTCGACCCCGCCTGGCTTTGGCGATGGAATGAGGGTCTTGCCGAGGCGATTTCTACCTTTCGCGTAGCGGCGGACTTTTGCGAGGAATACGACGGCTATATTTTCAACCACAACGAGGCTCTGCTCTACGAATGGGTAGAGGAACACGAGCCTGCCCTTTTTGCGCGCATTCAAAAGCTTGTCAAAGAGGGAAAATGGAATATTATTGGCGGTTGGTATTTGCAACCCGACTGTGTAATGACCTCGGGCGAGAGCTTGCTCTCTCAAATCTCGCTCGGCCGCAAATATTTTAAAGAAAAATTCGGGGTTGAACCCAAAATTGCGATGAACGTGGACTCCTTTGGACACACACGCGGTCTTGTGCAAATTCTCAACAAGTGCGGCTTTGAAGGGTATCTTTCCAAGCGCCCCGAGTGGCTTGCAGGCAACTTTTTGTGGCGCGGATTTGATGCAAGCACCATTCCCGTACACAGTCTTTGGGACGGATACGGCTCGCTCAAGGGCGAAGCCGTTAAAAAGATAAATGAACACTTCTCTCACGGCCCCGAGCGTGAAGAATCGATGTGCATGTGGGGCATTGGCAACCACGGTGGTGGCGCCTCTCGCGAGGATTTGGAACAGATTGCCGAGAGAATGAGGGTGGGCGATATCGAAATGCTACACTCTACCCCCGAAGCCTATTTTGCATCGCTTGACCGCACGAAACTGCGCACCGTGAGTGAATCTCTCATCTCCTCGATGGTTGGCTGCTACACCTCGATGGTGCGCATGAAGCAGGCGCACAAAAAGCTTGAGAACCAAATTGCCGCCACCGAAAAAATTATGAGTTACGCTTCCCTTTCGACAGATTTCGAATACGATGCCGACGAACTCCTCAAGGCAAAAAAGGCAATCGCGTTTTGTCAGTTCCACGACGTGCTCCCCGGTTCGGGCATCAAGCTCGTCGAAGAGGACGGACTTCGCACCCTTGCATACGGCTCCGAAATTTGCGATAAGCTCTTTACCAAAGCATTCTTCAAGCTCTGCCAAGGACAGAAAAAAGGAAACCGTAAAGAAATTCCCGTCATGCTCTTCAATCCCCACCCCTACCCCATAGAGGGCGACTTTGAAATGAGCTTTATGCTTGAGGACCAAAACTGGAACGAGGCAGAAAAAACCGTTGCAACCGTTTATGATAAGAACGGCCGTGACCTACCCTCTCAAAACGAAAAACCCAATTGCACCTTCAATCTTGACTGGCCGCAAAAAGTCAGCTTCCACGCCACTCTCGAGCCTGCATCCATCAGCCGTTTTGACTGCCATTTGGAAACGAAAAACAAGGCAGATTTGCCCGTTTTCGACTACCTGTCCGATAAAATCGAGGTCTCGAACGAGCAAGTGACGATGTCCGTCGACCGCAAAACGGGTCTGTTCAATTTTGCGGCAAACGGCAAAACGCTTATCGAGAACGGCGGCGCGCTTGAGTACTATCGCGACTGCGAAGACGCTTGGGCAATGACCACCGACAACTTCCGTCAGCACCTTGCCTCCTTTGAACTCATGAGCGATGCCGAAGCTTGCGACTTTGTTGGCTATCCCGATGATAAAACACCCAACGTGCGCGTGGTTGAGGATGGCGACGTTCGCACAAAAGTGCAGGCGTTCTTCAAACACAACCGCTCCACCGCGATGGTCGAATACACGATGCCCAAGCACAGCAACTATATGGACGTTGACATTCTCGTCTTTTCGGGAGAGGTGAACAAGATGCTGAAATACCACGTCGATACCGCATTTGAGGGTGTTCCCGTTGGTGAAACCGCATTCGGTCGCGAGGAACTCTTCCACGACGAGCGCGAGGCAGTTTATCACAAATGGTGCGGTATTCACAATGCCGAAAATCGCGTATACGTCATCAATAAAGGCACACACGGTGGCAGTTTTACCAATCATTCGATGAAGATTTCCCTGCTCCGCACTCCCATCTATTCGGCACATACCATCGGACCCCGTCAACTCGCACCGCACGACCGTTGGTGCGACCATATGGATATGGGCGAGAGACGCTTCTCCTTCCGCATCACGGCAGATCCGCACGTCGACCGCATGGCACAAGCCTTTAATGAGGAACCCTTTGCGCTTTCCTTCTTCCCCTCGGGAGAGGGCAAACGCCCCGATGCCGCCATCACGCTCGACAACGAGAGAATTCTGCTCTCTTCGATGCGTAAAACCGAAAATGGATATCAAGTTACGCTCTATAACACAACCATCAAACCCGAAACCGTACACGTTTCCATTCCCCAATTGGGATATGACGAGACGTTGGATTTTGGAAGATATGAGCTTAAAATCATCGATATTCCAAATCGATAAAATAACAAAAAAGCGGGCGACCGACGGTCGTCCGTTTTTGTTTGCAAAATGCGTTTGTTTTTTTGGACCGTCCGGGAGGCCGGTCCGTATTGCATCTAATCAAGTCTCTTATTTTGTAGGGGCTCGGGGGTCCCTACAAAATAGCGACAGCCAAAGCGAGGTTTACCCTCGCGCCGACCGTCTATACGTAAACTATGGACGTCCCTTTTTGCCCTTTTGTGGGAAGGATTTTGAAAGGGGTGCAGGG
>JAGBSQ010000142.1 GCA_017631775.1 Clostridia bacterium
AGGACGATTTTGCTGTTTTTTAAAGTTTCTTTTACATCAATGAGACGTTGGTTTGAAGAACCGCGAAAACGCAAAGAAATATCCTTGAGTGCTTTTACATATCTTCCATCAACCAATACATCTATGAGTGAAAGCATTTCGTCTGTGACATCGCAACGGGGATAGCTTCCCTCTTTCCACAACTCTTCGTCAAGAGTAAAACCCGTAAAACACCAAACGGTTTTGGTGGGACATTCCTCGCGAAAGCGATGCAAAAACGGAAGAAGAGCAACTTGGTTCTTCGGCTCAAAAGGGTCACCGCCAAGCAAGGTCAAACCATTGATGTAATACGGCTTGCAGGATTCGATGATTTCATCCTCGACCTCGCGTGTAAAGGGTTGACCGTAGCCAAAATCCCACGTTTCGGGTTGGAAACATTCCTCGCAATGGTTGGTACAGCCCGATACAAACAGTACCGTGCGAACCCCTTCCCCATTCGCAATGTCGTTTTTCTTTAGTTCACAATAGTTCATAGCTTACAGATGCAGTACGCGCTCCTTGATTTCTTGCGTTCTGCCTTGGTTCCAATACTGTGTGCCGATATAGCCACAGGTACGGCGTGCAACGTTCATTTTGCTTTGGTCGGTGTTTCCGCACTTGGGGCATTTCCAAATCAGTTTGCCGTCAACCTCTACGATTTCAATTTCGCCATCCCAGCCGCATTCTTGGCAGAAGTCGGACTTGGTGTTGAGCTCGGCGTACATGATGTTATCGTAAATAAAGCGCATAACTTGGAGAACTGCCTCGAGGTTTTGTTGCATGTTGGGAACCTCAACGTAGCTGATGGCTCCTCCGGGAGAGAGTTGTTGGAACTGTGCCTCGAACGCGAGCTTGGAGAAGGCGTCGATCTCCTCGGTTACGTGAATGTGGTAGCTATTGGTAATATAACCCTTATCGTTAATGCCGGGAACCACACCAAATCTCTTTTGCAAGCACTTTGCAAACTTGTAGGTGGTGGACTCGAGAGGCGTGCCGTAAAGGCTGAAGTCGATGTTGTGCTTTGCCTTCCACTTTTTGCAAGCATCGTTGAGGTACTGCATTACGCTGAGTGCAAAAGGTGTAGCCGCCGGGTCGGTGTGGCTCTTGCCGGTCATGTACTTAACGCACTCGTAAAGACCTGCATAGCCGAGAGAAATGGTAGAATATCCGCCAAAGAGGAGCTTATCG
Source organism: Clostridia bacterium (assembly GCA_017631775.1). Next base: position 1,207 of record JAGBSQ010000142.1, read on the forward strand.
ATAGGTTCGCCCTTCTTCAGTCTTGCAAGCGCGCCGTATTGCCACAGGATGGGGGCAACGTCGGAGAGAGTGCCCTTGAGGCGCTCGTGACGGCAAAGCAATGCCTTGTAGCAGAGCTCGAGGCGCTCGTCAAAGATCTTCCAGAATTTTTCAATGTTACCGCCGGAGGAAAGCGCTACGTCGGGCAGGTTGATGGTTACAACGCCTTGGTTGAAGCGGCCGTAGTACTTCGGCTTGCCCTCTTCGTCAACGTAAGGTGTCAGGAAGCTGCGGCAACCCATGCAGGTGTAGCAATGTCCTTCGCCGTTTTTGTCAACCTTGAGCTCAAGCATCTTCTTTTCGGAAATGTAGTCCGGAACCATGCGGCGCGCGGTGCATTTTGCCGAAAGCTTGGTAAGATAGTAATAAGGAGAATCTTCGTGAATGTTTTGCTCTTCCAAAACGTAGATGAGCTTGGGGAACGCGGGAGTAACGTAAACGCCCTCTTCGTTCTTAACACCCTCATAGCGTTGGAGCAGGGTCTCTTCAATAATAATTGCAAGGTCCTTCTTTTCTTGCTCGTTTCTTGCTTCGCCAAGGTACATAAATACGGTAACGAAGGGAGCTTGGCCGTTGGTGGTGAGAAGGGTTACAACCTGATATTGAATGGTTTGAACACCCTTGCTGATTTCTTCGCGCAAGCGTTTTTCAACAATTTTGGAAAGTTGCTCATCGTTGAGTTCGGTGCCGATGGATGCCATTTCTTCTTTTACAGCTCTTGTAATCTTTTCGCGGCTTACCTGTACAAAAGGTGCGAGATGTGTGAGCGAGATGCTCTGACCGCCATATTGATTACTTGCAACCTGCGCAATGATTTGTGTTGCGATGTTGCACGCCGTGGAGAAGCTGTGGGGACGCTCGATCATGGTGCCGGAAATAACCGTTCCATTTTGCAGCATATCCTCAAGGTTAACAAGGTCGCAGTTGTGCATGTGCTGAGCATAGTAGTCAGCATCGTGGAAGTGGATGATGCCCTCTTCGTGTGCTTGCACGATATCTTGCGGCAAAAGCAAACGGGTGGTAATATCGCGGCTGACCTCGCCTGCCATGTAGTCACGTTGAACGCTGTTGACAGTGGGGTTCTTATTTGCGTTCTCCTGCTTGGCTTCTTCGTTGCAGCACTCAATCAGGCTCAAAATCTTTTCGTCAGTGGTATTGGAGCGGCGAACAAGGGCTCTGGTGTAGCGGTAAGTAATATACTCTTTTGCTACCTCGTAAGCACCGTGTGCCATGATTTGTGTTTCGACAAGGTCTTGGATCTCCTCAACCTCGGGTGCACGGTTCATGCGGATACAACTCAGCTCCACCGCCTCGGCGATGCGTTTGATCTGCATGGGTGTCATTCTTGCGTCTTCTTGAACAGCTTCGTTTGCCTTCGTAATGGCGGTAATGATTTTACTGATATCAAACGTAACTTCGGAGCTGTTTCTCTTAATAACCTTCATTTTCTCCTCCTTTTGTTTATAATTTACAAAATATATGCAAGCAAATTTGTCAGTTTGAACAACGCCTTTGCTAATATGCCTAAGGGGTACATATATTATACCATATTTTGTGTTTTTGTCAAGGGCAAAACACTACATTTTGTGGTTTTTCGACAAGTTATTTTTTTGACAAAGATGCGACAAAAGTTGCTTTTCAAGTCAAAAATTGCGCTTTTTGAAGGGTAAAAAAAGAGATGCCCACAAGGCTTTTTGCGGCCTTTGGCATCTCTCTTCCTATTATATTATGCAGCACCAAAAAAGAGGTCAAATCGTCTCGTCGGTAGCCGCGTGCGCCTCCTTGATTTTTTGCAAATCGAAGGGTGTGGTTTGGTAAACAAAGTAGTTGAGCCAGTTGCAATACAAGAGGTTTGCAGAGGATCTCCAAGTAGAAACGGGAGCCTTTGTATGATCGTTTTCGGGATAGTAATTTTTGGGAATTTCGATGGGTTTGTTGGCATTTACGTCACGCCAATA
>JAGBSQ010000143.1 GCA_017631775.1 Clostridia bacterium
ATCCAAACAGCGACTCATTTCGCATTTGCGGCGAGGAGCTGATCCCGGAAGAGCTGTTTGCTCGTCTTGCAAAATTACTCCCTCTGTTGAACGCAAACGGAGGTGGGATCACCTTTTCGGGCGGAGAGCCGCTCGCCTCGCACGAGTTTTTGTACGAGCTTCTAACGCTATTGCGCGGAAAAACCCACCGCGCCCTGCAAACCTGCGGATATGCATCTGCCGAGGTTTTTGGAAAAATTCTCACGGAATGCGACTATGTTCTCTATGATCTCAAGCTGATGGACGATACTCTCCATCGCAAATACACAGGAGTTTCCAACGAACAGATCTTGCAAAATTACAAGATTCTTGCTGAGTGTGGGATTCCTTTTATCACAAGGGTCCCTCTGATTCCTACCGTCAGCGACACCAAAGAAAATCTCACGGCGACGGCAGAATTTATGAGGCAAAACGGAGTGCATCAAATCGAGCTTCTGCCTTATCATATCACGGCAGGAGCAAAATATAAACTGCTCGGACGCGACTATGAACCGAACTTCGATACAACAGTTACGCCCAATCCCCACTTGGAAATTTTTGAATCTTACGGAATCGAGGTGCGAATTCTATGACCAATCGAGTACAAAATACACTTTCTCTTTTGCGCTCGGGAGAATATAAAAAAGAGCGAATCCAAAACGACACTTACGACCTGACCGAGCTTTATTTGCAAAATCCCATGCTCTATCCAACCGCCGCACTTGAGGATATGCTCGAAAAAGAAACGCCTCACTTTCTTTCTGCGGAGGATGAATTTGGATTTCGCAGAAGTCTTGCATATACACCGTATTATTTTTTGGGAGAAAAAAAGAAAGTATATTTAGATGGAAACATCGTTCCAAACTACCGACGCATTATTTCCCGGGGCTTTGACGGAGTCCGCGCCGAGCTTGATGCGAACGAAAGCAAAAACGGTGAATCTCTCTTTTACGATGCGATGCGTCGTAATCTTTTTGCCATCGAACGCTTTTGCGAACGCACTCGCCAGGTTGCCGAAGCGCAAGGACGAGCTCGTCTTGCCGACGCACTTTCTCGCATTCCGAGAAGACCTGCCGAAAGCTTTTATGAAGCCTGTCTTTTTCTTCATATTCTGATCTTTGCTCTGCGTTGTGCCGCGCACTCGCATCTTACACTGGGACGCTTTGATCAATATATGCTGCCTTATTTTCGGCGCGATCTTGCGCGCGGAGTGACGCGCGACGAGCTCTTTGAAACGCTTGAGCTCTTCTTTCTCTGTCTCAACGCTGATTCGGATATTTATTTCGGTGTACAACAAGGTGATAACGGACAGAGTATGGTGCTCGGTGGCTTTGATGAGGACGGCAACGATACCTTTAACGAGCTCTCGGAGCTTTGTCTCGAAGCCTCTTGCGAGATTTGCCTTATCGACCCCAAAATAAATTTGCGAGTCGGAAAGAAGAGCGATCCCCGTATTTATGAGCTCGGTACAAAGCTGACCAAGCGCGGACTTGGATTTCCGCAGTATTGCAACGACGATGTCATCATTCCTTATCTTAACTCACTCGGCTACACGAACGAGGACGCGCACACCTATGCCCTCGCTGCTTGTTGGGAGGTCATTTCCTCCAACAACGGATTTGATATTCCCAATATGAAAAGCTTCGTGATTCCCGCGCACGTCAACGAAGCGCTTTACGAGCATCTTTTAGAGTGCCAAAGCTTTGATGAGTTTTTGTCGTATGTTTCGCAAAATATCAGAAGGCATGCGGATGCTATGATTGAATCGCTTAGAAGCTACCGAATGAATAGGGGTATGCACACTCTCTCGCTACTTGTGGACGGTTGTATCGAACGCGGGCTCGATTTTTCCGAGGGCGGCGCCAAATACAACAACTACGGTGCACACGGCGTTGGCATTTCTAACGCCACCGACTCGCTGGTTGCAGTCAAAAAGGCCATTTTCGAAGAAAAGATCGCGAGCAAAGAAACACTCCTTGCGGCGCTCAAAGCCGATTTCAAGGGGTACGAAGAGCTCCGTGAACAGCTTCTCGCTTATCCCAAGCTCGGCAACAACTATGCCGAGGTCAACGAGATGGCGGCGTGGCTTATTCGCGAGGTATCCGATGCCTTTCACGGCAAGGACAACGGTCACGGCGGTGTTTGGCGCATAGGCACGGGAAGCGCGCAAAGCTATGCGACGCATGCCAAGGATACCGGAGCAACCGCCGACGGCAGACTTGCGGGCGACTATTACGCCTGTAGCTTCTCGCCCGCTATCACCACACGAGTGAGCGGTCCGCTTTCGGTGCTCCTCTCCTTTGCGACGCAAGACACCTCAAGGATCGGCAACGGTGGCCCTCTGACAATGGAGCTTCACGATACCGTCTTCCGCAACCCCGAGGGTGAAGCCAAGGTAGCAATGCTCGTCAAGACCTTTGTCGAGCTTGGCGGACACCAGCTACAGCTCAACGCAATCAATCGGGACCGCCTGCTTGATGCGCAAGCCCACCCTGAGCAATATCGAAATCTTATCGTTCGCGTGTGGGGCTGGAGCGGCTATTTTTGTGAGCTTGATAAAATCTATCAGGACCATATTATCCATCGCACTGAGTTTTCGTTTAAAATATCAAAAATATCAAAATATTAAGAAAAGAGGTTTGTTATGATTCCGAGACATGAACACCCCATGCCGCAAGCAATGCGCGCAGAATGGCTTAATCTCAACGGCGAGTGGGAGTTTGAAATTGATAAAAGCTGTAGCGGAAAGGCGCGCAAGCTCTATGAGGCCCCCCATCTTGCAAGTAAGATCACCGTTCCGTTTTGCCCCGAAAGTGAGCTTTCCGGGGTGCAAGAAAAGGATTTTCTCAACTGCGTTTGGTACCGCAGGGATTTCACCGTTCCGGCTTCCTGGCAGGGCGGACGCGTACTCTTGCATTTTGGTGCGGTAGATCATTTGGCTACCGTATATTTGAACGGAAAGGCTGTTGGAACTCATCTCGGAGGTTTTTCTTCGTTCTCGTTGGATATTACTGACGCTTTGCAAGATGGTATCAACAGCCTTTGTGTTTCAGCCGAGGATAATGTCCGTGACACGCGATACGGCCATGGCAAGCAATCAAGCGCTTATGAATCACACGGTTGCTTTTATACTCGCGTTACAGGAATTTGGCAAACCGTTTGGCTTGAACACGTTCCCTCGGAGTATATCAAATCCTTTCGTTTTTATCCCGATGCTGAAAATGGAACTCTGACCGTAGAAGCGACGGTGCTTGGAAGCGGAATTCTCACCGTGGAAGCATCCTATAAAGGAAAAATGATGGGATCGTTCTCGCTCACAGCCTCGTGTAATTTTACCGTACACGGAACGATTTCCCTTGCAGAAAAGCATTTGTGGGATATTGGAAACGGTCGGCTCTATGACCTGACCTTGCGCTTTGGTGAGGACTGTATTTC
>JAGBSQ010000144.1 GCA_017631775.1 Clostridia bacterium
CCAGCATCGGCGATTCTGCGTTCTATAATTGCTCCAACCTAACGAGCGTAACGATAGGCGACTCCGTCACCACTATCGGCGAGTATGCGTTCTATAATTGCTCCAGCCTAACGAGTGTAACGATAGGCGACTCCGTCACCACTATCGGCAGTAATGCATTCTTTATGTGCCACAACCTTACGAGCGTTACGATTCCCGACAGCGTAACGAGTATCGACGAATGGGCGTTCGCTGATTGCAGGAGCCTTACGAGCGTAACGATAGGCGACTCCGTCACCACCATCGGCGAGTTTGCGATCGCATATTGCCCCAACCTTGCAAGCATCACATTTGAGGGCACTGTTGCGCAGTGGAATGCAATTACCAAGGGATTTGGTTGTATGTCCAATATCTCTGCAACCGAAGTTATTTGCTCCGATGGAGTAGTGAAATTAAAATAAAAGCTTTTAGAGCGCTCACAGTGTGGGCGCTCTTTTTATCCAATGTACTCTTTGACTAGATTTATACACTATTTCTTTTTTGTTTTCTATGTATTTCACTATTGACATTTCTCTTTATATATGATATAATCTATTAAAGACAAAAGCAGATGACTTGGTGCCGCGCGGGCAGATTGGCGTGCGGAGGAACGCTTGAAGGCATTGGCTTTGTCAAAATTTATACTATGTGAAGGAGATGCAGATGATCTTTCGGAACGCTATGGTATGGGCACAAAATGGATTTGCAAAGCAGGATGCCATTTTTGATGGCAGTGTGCTTTCTTTTTCCGTTTCCCAAAATGCCTCTGTCTCTGTTTCCGATATGCCTGTTTTTTCCAATTGTCTCATTTTACCCGGTTTTTGCGACGTGCATGTGCACCTTCGCGAGCCGGGTTTTTGTTATAAAGAGACGGTTGCGAGCGGAACGGCATCGGCGGCGCGCGGCGGCTATACGGCAATTTGCTCCATGCCAAATTTGAATCCCGTACCGGATTCAAGAGAACATTTAAACGTACAACTTGATGCCATCAAAAAAGATGCCAAAATTGCCGTTTACCCTTACGGCTCTCTCACCGTGCGCGAGGCAGGTGAGGAGATGGCAGACCTTGACGGCATGGCACCCGACGCCATCGCTTTTTCGGATGACGGCAGAGGAGTACAAGATGAAAACATGATGCGCGATTTGATGCTTCGCGCAAAAAGACTTGGCAAAATGGTTGTGGCGCACTGCGAGGACAATTCCTTGCTCCGCGGCGGTTACATTCACGATGGCGTCTATGCCGCAGAACACGGTCATCGCGGCATTTGCTCCGAGAGCGAGTGGGGACCCATCGCCCGCGATTTAAAACTCGCCAAAGAGACAGGATGCGCCTATCACGTTTGCCACATATCCACAAAAGAGAGCATTGAGCTCATTCGTGCCGCAAAGGCGGAGGGCGTTGACGTTACCTGCGAGACCGCGCCGCACTATCTTGTGCTTTGCGACGAGGATTTGCAAGAAGAGGGACGCTTTAAAATGAACCCGCCTTTGCGATCTGCAAGTGACCGCGAGGCTCTTATTGAGGGCATTCTCGATGGCACCATCGACATGATCGCCACTGACCACGCGCCGCACTCCCAAGAGGAAAAGGCGAGAGGACTTGAGAAGAGCGCATTTGGCATTGTGGGACTTGAAACCGCATTCCCGATTATGTATACCGAGTTTGTCAAGACAGGAAAGATGACGCTTGAGCATCTTGTAGATTTGATGTGTCTCAATCCGCGCAAGCGTTTTGGCATTACAAGCGATCAAGGCTTTACGGTTTGGAACGTAGAAAAAGAATATTCCGTCAACCCCGAAGAGTTCGCGACCCTCGGCCGCGCAACGCCTTTTGAGGGAAGACGCGTTTTTGGAGAAAATTTGTTGACCGTTTTGGGCGGTTCCGTTGTATATAAGAAGAACACAGAGGAGGAATGAGAAAATGGCAAAGAGAACAGACTTAAAGAAAATTTTAATCATTGGTTCGGGTCCTATCGTTATTGGACAAGCAGCCGAATTTGACTATGCAGGCACACAGGCTTGCCTCGCTCTCAAAGAGGAAGGCTATGAGGTTATTCTTGTAAACTCCAACCCTGCAACCATTATGACCGATACCACCATTGCCGACAAGGTATATATGGAGCCTCTGACCCTTGAATACGTAGCAAAGATTTTGCGCTACGAGCGCCCCGATGCCATTGTTCCCGGCATTGGCGGTCAAACCGGCCTCAACCTTGCTATGCAGCTTGAAAAGAAGGGCGTTTTGCGCGAATGTAACGTAGAGCTGCTCGGAACAAGCAGCGAAAGTATCGCTCGTGCCGAGGACCGTGAGCTCTTCAAAGAGCTTTGCCAATCCATTGGCGAGCCTACCATTCCTTCCGAAATCACCTACTCCCTGGAGGAGGCAAAGGAAGCCGCAAAGAGAATTGGTTACCCCGTTGTTTTGCGCCCTGCATTCACGCTTGGCGGCACGGGTGGCGGCTTTGCCTATAATGAAGCCGAGCTGATCGAAATCGGCACAAACGCATTCAAGCTTTCCCCTGTTCATCAGGTTCTCATTGAAAAGAGTGTCAAGGGTTACACAGAGATTGAATTTGAGGTTATGCGCGACTCCCAAGACAATGCCATCACCATTTGCGGTATGGAGAACGTTGACCCCGTTGGCGTACACACAGGTGACTCTGTGGTTGTAGCTCCCATTCTTTCTTTGAGCGAAGCAGACCATAAGATGCTCAACGATAGCGCTATTAAGATTATTCGTGAACTCAAAATTGAGGGCGGATGCAACGTTCAATTTGCACTTGACCCCAATTCCAGTCAATATTACCTCATTGAGGTCAATCCGCGCGTGTCCCGTTCCTCGGCTCTCGCATCCAAGGCGAGCGGTTATCCCATTGCGCGCGTTACCGCAAAAATTGCCATTGGCATGACACTTGATGAAATTCCCGTAGCGGGCGGAACGGCAGCAATCGAGCCCAAACTCGATTACATTGTGACAAAGTTCCCGCGTTTCCCGTTTGATAAATTCACCAC
>JAGBSQ010000145.1 GCA_017631775.1 Clostridia bacterium
AGCATAAACCTAACACCACAACCGGGAGAGTAGCCATTTCGGTTGCTCTCCTAACACGAAAAGAAAAGGAGATTTTAAAATATGAAACCACAAGATAAAATTGCAATTGATAACCTTCGTATGGAAGGCAAGTCCGCAGGAGATATTGCCATCATCCTTCATCTCTCTCCCAATACCGTGCGCTCTCATATCCGCCGTCATCCAGAACTCCCCGGCACTCGTCGTTGTATGGCTTGCGGTGTATTCGTATCGCAGCCCACAGGGAGACGTGAAAAGAAATTTTGCTCGGATAAGTGCCGCATGGCTTGGTGGAATTCTCATCCCGAGCAAATCAATAAAAAAGCATACTACACCATTGTTTGTGAGGCATGTGGAAAGGAGTTCGTAAGTTATGGAAACAACCGTCGTAAATACTGTTGCAGAGAATGTTATCTTAATGCCCTCAGAGAAAAACCCATATGATCCCACTAACTTGATGCTATATCACACTTCTGCAGGACTCATTGAAAAACTCGTTAAAAGAGGGGTTCTTACAACCTCTGATTACAAGAAAGCCATTGACGTATTAAACAAAAAATACGGATTATCTTCGTGTAGTATATTCGCAGAAATTGCTTGACTTTCAAGGTGTTTAGAGTGATATATATAGTACCCTATAATTGACACAAAGGAGGCTCAATGACAAGAAAAATTGAACAAGTGCGTTTTGCCGAAAGCGTACCCAAGAAAAAACGAGTAGTAGCATATTGCAGAGTCTCAACTGACAAGGATGCTATGCTTCACTCTTTATCGGCACAAATAAGCTATTACAGCGATTACATTCAAAAGCACGGTTGGGACTATGCAGGCGTTTATGCAGATGAGGCTCGTACCGGACCCAAAGATAATCGTGAGAACTTTCAACGATTACTTTCTGAATGTCGCAAAGGCACCGTGCAAATGGTTATTACAAAGTCAATAAGCCGTTTTGCAAGGAATACAGTAACACTACTGCAAACGGTAAGAGAATTAAAATCACTCGGTGTTGATGTATACTTTGAAGAGCAAAATATCCACACAATGAGTGCAGACGGAGAATTGATGCTCACGATTCTCGCATCATATGCCCAAGAGGAAAGCCTTTCGGTCAGTGAGAATATGAAATGGCGCATACGCAAGAATTTTGAGGACGGAAACCCCTGGAATGGCACGATTTTAGGATATCGTATTAATGACGATAAATTTGTAATTGTACCCGAGGAAGCTGCTATCGTTAAACGCATCTACAAAGAATATCTTGACGGCTTCGGTGGTACAGCCATTATGAAACACTTGAATGAGGATGGAATTACCACACGTTTTGGCAATGCATGGTCCAGAGAGGGTATAATGCTTATTTTGAAAAATTACACTTACACTGGCAACCTCATTTTGCAAAAAACATACCGAGATAATCACCTCACAAAACAAAAAATGATAAATAATGGTGAGCTCAATCAATATCACGCGCTTTGCACTCACGAGGCAATTATTGATATTGAGACTTTTGAAGCAGTGCAAAAAGAAATTTCGAAACGAGCAGAGCGTTTCTCAAACAAAAAATCAAGGGTTGCCACATACCCATTTACGGGATTGATTGTATGCGCCAATTGTGGTAAGCACTATAGACGCAGAACTACATCAACAAATGTTGTGTGGATATGCACAACCTACAATACACATGGCAAAGATGCATGTTTTTCAAAAGCAATCCCAGAAAGCATACTATATGAACTGACTTCTGATATATCTATCAGTGATTTAACGGTTATTAGAGCCGAAAAGGACAACACCTTGATATTTTGCTTTAAGGATGGCTCACAAACCGTTAAACGATGGCAAGACCGTTCCAGAGCCGAGAGCTGGACGGAAGAAATGAAAGAAAAGGCTCGTCAGCAAGCGGTGGTGCAGCATTCAAAAATATAAGGAGGAATACCTATGGCGGCAAAAAACGTAACCGTTATCCCTGCTACGATATGTCAGCATACAAGAAAATCCACCCAATCAAACACAAGGCGCAAGGTAGCAGGCTACGCTCGTGTTTCTACCGATAGCGAGGAACAAGTAACCTCCTATACGGCGCAGGTGGATTATTACACACAATACATAAAAGGCAATCCCGAGTGGGATTTTGTCAAGGTTTATACCGATGAAGGCATCTCGGGAACAAACACCAAAAAGCGTGACGGCTTCAACGAAATGATAGCCGATGCCCTTGCCGGGAAGATAAGTTTGATACTTACGAAGTCAGTCAGCCGTTTTGCAAGAAACACCGTCGACAGCCTTACAACCATAAGAACGCTTAAGGCACACGGAGTTGAGGTCTATTTTGAAAAGGAAAATATATGGACTTTCGACTCCAAGGGTGAGCTTTTGCTTACGATAATGTCCTCCCTTGCACAAGAAGAGTCAAGGTCAATTTCCGAGAACATCACTTGGGGTAAGCGCAAACAATTTGCAGACGGCAAAGTCAGCCTTCCATATAAGCAATTCCTCGGCTACCGCAAGGGTGCAAACGGTCTGCCTGAAATCGTGCCTGAAGAGGCAGAAATCGTAAGACTTATATACCGAATGTTCATTGATGGCAAGACCTCTTGTTACATAGCAAAGCACCTCACCGAAAAAGGCATCCCCACACCGGGCAAAAAGAAAGCATGGCAAGTCAGCACCGTGGAGAGCATTCTTACAAACGAAAAATACAAAGGTGATGCTCGCCTTCAAAAGCGTTTTACGACCGATTACCTTACCAAAACGATGAAGGTCAACGAAGGTGAAGTTCCGCAATACTATGTAGAAAATAGCCATCCCGCAATTATTGACCCTACGGAATGGGCAATCGTACAAGGAGAGTTTCGTAGGCGCAAAGAGGCAAACAAACGCACTATGTGTCAAAGTCCCTTCTCGGGCAAGGTTTTCTGCGGCGATTGCGGAGAGCAGTTCGGTCCCAAGGTATGGCACTCCAACAGCCAATACCGCCGTGTGATATGGCAATGCAACCATAAATTCAAGAGCAAGGAGAAATGCGCCACTCCCCACCTCACTGAAGATGCCCTTAAGGATTACACCATAGTCGCATTAAGCCTTCTTCTGAAAGACCGAGAAGCCTTGTTTGAGGACGGAAGGCTTATAATGGCGACACTCACCGACCACACCGACATTGATGTCGAATTGCAATCAATAACACAGGAACTAGAAATAGTTGCACATATGATAGAAAAACATATTGCTACCAATGCGATAACGGCTCTTGACCAGTTGGAATATGCTAAAACCTATGAGAGCCTTACCGAACGCTATCAAGCATTACAGAAGCGTTATACGACTCTTACAAGGCAGATAGCAGAAAAGGAATACAAAGCAGATATCCTCAGCGGATTCCTATTTGCAATCGGAGAATTTGACATTCTTGACACCGAATGGAGTGACAGCCGTTTTCACGCAATCATTGAGCGCGTCACTGTCCACAATGACAGCAGGCTTGTTTTCATATTTCGCAACGGCAGCGTGGAAACGGTTATGATGTAGGGAAAGGAGGAGAGTGCATGAATCATATCAGCAAAGAAGCATTGGATCGCATCCGTCAGCAATATACCCGTGGAGTTCGTGTGGAACTAACAAAAATGAATGACCCCTATCGCACGGATCTTGTTCCGGGCTGTAGAGGTACCGTTCGGTTTGTTGACGATATGGGTACAATTCACGTGAGGTGGGATGTCGGCTCATCATTGGGAGTTGTATACGGTGAGGATGCTTGTAAGCTCATCAAAGAATGATAAAAATCAATACATGTTGCGGTCGACGAGGGTCATTTCCTAAACTTTCTCTTATAGCAATTTTTATGCTCTATAGAGACTTTCTGGAAACGACTATCGTCGACCGCAACATGGCTTTGTATTTTGATAAAAACGCTGTTTTTCTTACAGTTAATGCTCATTGATGCTTACTTATCTATCATAGCAGTAGACTCGTATTCACCTCCCGCAACAGCAGCGAGGAGACGGTGATGATGTAAAAAGTTAAAACACCACTATAGATTGTGAAAGGC
>JAGBSQ010000146.1 GCA_017631775.1 Clostridia bacterium
GCCCCCGATGCCGCCAAAAGGCTTTCCGCCGCGTTTTCCGCGTTGACACCACAAATGCATAGCAAAGTTGTGCTTTTACAAACAAAAACACGGCAACTCACTTGGAGTTGCCGTGTTTTTTAGTGTCTTTAGGCAATGATGTAAGCGGTTAGTTCATAACAAAGGGCTTTACAGTTCTGCCGTTTGCTACAAAGTTTTCAAGGAATGCTTTTACTTCCATTGGGTTCTTAACACCGCGCATGTTGATGTCCCACTTGCCGACCATGTCTACATGAATGTTACCGTAGTTGAAGATTCTGCCCCAGAAAGTTTGCTTCACGGTTACAGAAAGAACGGGTGTCAAAATGGTGGTTCTCTCATTTTTTCTCAAAATGCCGCTTTTGATTACAACTTTGTTGTTGTAGAAAGAAATCGTTTCGTCCTTAATATTGATGATTGTCCAAATCATAATCAAGAGGGGAACGATGAGGAAGAAAAGCAAAATATGCCAAGGGCGAATGACGCTCCAAGCGCTTTTTCTAATTACGTAATTGGGTTTTACAGGGGTATCCATAAAAAATCCTCCTTGTTGAGTTTTTTTCATTATACAACATCTTAGCCTCTAAGTCAATAGTATTATAAAAAATTATAAAAAAATTAACGCATAAAGTAGCGTAAGATGTATAAAAAATCGCAAAAAAGCGCAAAATCGCCTACAAAAATCGCACCGCAAACATATGCTTGCGGCGCGATGGTTTGTTTACTTCAATTCTTTAGGTGTTCTGGGGTAGAGGAGAACGTCACGGATGTTCGAAACACCGGTAACGTACATAACCAAACGGTCAAAGCCAATACCAAAGCCACTGTGAGGAACAGAGCCGTACTTTCTCAAATCGAGATATTGAGAGTAAGCGCTAACGTCCATTCCGCGTGCTTCCATAGCTGCTACGAGCTTGTCGTAGTTTGCCTCTCTTTCACTACAACCAACAAGCTCACCAATGCCGGGAACGAGAAGGTCAGTAGCCGCAACGGTCTTGCCGTCGTCGTTTTGCTTCATGTAGAAGGACTTGATATCCTTGGGATAGTTGATAACGAATACGGGCTTTTTGAAGATCTGCTCGGTGAGCCAACGCTCGTGCTCGCTTTGGAGCTCAGCACCCCATTCGGGAGCGAATGCAAAGTTTGCGCCCTCTGCCTTTTTGAGGAGCTCGATCGCGTCGGTGTACTCAAGAACTTGGAAATCGGAGGATGTCAAAAGCTCGAGCTTTTGGCGCAGACCCTTCTCAAAGAATTTCTCAAAGAAGTCAATTTCGGAGGAGCAGTTTTCAAGAACGTAACCAACGATGAACTTGATATATTCTTCAATAATTTCAATAATGTCGGGGAGTTCTGCAAAAGCAACCTCGGGCTCAACCTGCCAGAACTCGGATACGTGACGGGAGGTGTTGGAGTTCTCGGCTCTGTAACCGGGACCAAAGGTGTAGATCTTACCAAGAGCCATAGCGGCAACCTCGCCCTCGAGCTGACCCGAAACGGTCAGGAACGCTTGCTTACCAAAGAAATCTTCTGCAAAGTATTCCTCTGCGGTCTTTGCGGTCGCATTCCAAGGTTGGGTGGTAACGCGGAATACCTCGCCGCCGCCCTCGCAGTCGTTGCCTGTGATCAGAGGCGTGTGAACGTAGGTGTAGCCGTTGCTTTGGAAGTAGAGGTGAGAAGCCGCAGCAAGAGCCGAACGAACGCGTTGAACGTTCATAATGGTGTTGGTTCTCACGCGAAGGTGAGGCATGGTGCGCAGGAACTCAAGGCTGTGACGCTTCTTTTGCAGAGGATAATCAGAGGGGCATTCGCCAAGAATTTCGTAGGATGTCATTTGCATCTCACACTTGTTCATATCGGAGGCAACGATAAGACCGGTTACCTTAACACCGCAACCGATAACAAAAGCGGTGTTTACTTTTATATCCATGTTCTCCTTATCGATAACCAACTGCAGGTTAGCGGTGCAGGAGCCGTCATTGATTTCAACAAACGAAACGTTTTTCGAATCGCGGGAGGTTCTAACCCAACCGCAAACGTCAATGGTTTTTCCAACGTATTCATCCACGTTAGCAAATATTTTCTTAATATCAACGTGTTTCATTTCAAAATTCCTTTCACAAAGAGGATTGGAGAAAATTCTTTCTTCATTCTATAAATTGTATCACATTTTTGCGCGGTTGTCAATATAATGGGTGGGAAAATGGAATGAGATAAATATATTTTAATAGAATATTTTTGGAAAATATCAAAATTAGGTTGACAACATCCTAAAATTTATGTATAATATAAGCAACAAATAAAAAGGAGGAAAAGAAATGAACATTGATACCAGAAAAATTGTTTCTATTTCCGAAGCAAATCAAAATTTTTCTCGCATTGCAAGAATGGTAGATAAGCAAGGAGAACTTTATATTTTCAAAAACAACAAGCCAAAGTACAAATTGGTCGATATTGAAAATGATACCACCATCGAAATGACCGACGATGAGAAGATCGATTTTGTAGCGGCGCGTATCTTGAAGCTTTATCGCCCTGCGTTTGAGGAGCTTGTGAAGCAGTAATACTTTTTCTTGACTAAACTTGATCATTTCGCAAGCTCCTCAAACGCAGGGCGGTAAAGCTTCAAAATTCTTGCCGCCACAAAGTCGATTTTCTCATCGTCGGTCATTTCGATCGTGGTA
>JAGBSQ010000147.1 GCA_017631775.1 Clostridia bacterium
TGGTATGCGTTAAAAAACGCGCGAACACAGTTCGCCCTTACGGGAAGCAACAAAACCCATCGTAGGGTCGATTCACGAATCGACCGAAAACAAACGCATTGCGTGCGTAAAAACAGATGATGTTTATCTCAACTTTTTCGCGATAAATACCGTATTTTCTTGACAAGCACATTTTTTTGTGCTACAATAATATGTTTTATATAATTTTTATCTATCTTTTATAGAAATGAGGTTCCCAATTATGCATTGGTCAGAAGAAATTGCGCAAAGAATTATTGCGCGCAACCCCGAAAAGGAAGAATTCGTTTGCGCCGCGGGCATTAGTCCCTCGGGCTCTGTTCACATTGGTAACTTCCGTGACGTCGCTACGTCCCTGATGGTTGTTCGTGCCCTTGAAAAGCTTGGCAAAAAGGCAAAGCTCCTCTTCTCTTGGGACGAATACGACCGTTGCCGCAAAATTCCTGCAAACGTGCAAGCGGTTGTAGGCAGCGACTACGACAAATATATTGGCTCCCCCTACGTTGATATCCCCGACCCTTGGGGCTGCCACGAAAACTACGCAAAGCACTTTGAGGAAGAGTTCCTCAAGGCAATGGAGCAATTCGGCATCAATCTTGATTGCCGCTATCAAGCAGATATGTACCGCTCCGGCAAATATACAAAGGACATTATCGAGTCCTTGCAAAAGAGAGAGGAAATCTTTGAGATCCTAGACTCCTTTAAGACAAAGGACACCACCAAGAGTGCTGAAGAGCTCAAGGCTGAGCACGATGCCGAAAAGGCTGTTTACTACCCCGTAAGCATCTTTTGCCCCAAGTGCCACACCGACTTTACCACAATTACCAACCTCTCCGAAGATTGCACCGAGGCAGATTACACCTGCCGTTGCGGTCACTCCGGTCACTTTAACTTCTTGACCGACTTTGATTGCAAGCTTGGTTGGAAGATTGACTGGCCTATGCGTTGGAGATACGAGAAAGTTGACTTTGAGCCCGGCGGAAAAGACCACGCCGCTCCCACAGGCTCTTACTCTAACTCCAAGATCGTTTCCAAAAAGATCTTCGGTTTTGAGCCTCCTATGTTCCAAGGCTACGAGTTTATCGGTATTAAGGGTATGACTGGTAAGATGTCCTCTTCTTCGGGTCTCAACCTCACTCCCGAAACCCTGCTCAAGCTCTATCAACCCGAGATTATTCTCTGGCTCTATTCCAAGACCGATCCCACCAAGGCGTTCGATTTCTGCTTTGATGACGGTATTCTTCGTCAATACTTTGAGTTTGACAAGATGCTCACCGACGTTCGCGAAGGCAAAGCTTCTGACGTGATTGCAGACATTATGTACAACTGCAAGGTTGAGGGCAGAGAAATCGAGACCGTTCCCTTCTCTCTGCTTGTTCAACTTGGTTCTATCGTTAACTTTAACGTGCCTATGCTCGAGACGGTATTCGAAAAGATTGGCACACCCTACACCGCAGAGCAATTTGCCGACCGTCTTGACCGTGCAAAATTCTGGCTCGAGCAATGCGCTCCCGACCAAGTCAACCGCCTGCGCGCAACCCGTAACTTTGAGGTTTGGAACACCCTTGACGAAAACGAAAAGAAGACCATTGAACTGCTCCACGCTTACATTGCAAAGGGCGGCTACACCTTGGACGAGCTCAATGCCGAGCTTTATGCTATCCCCAAGGCTGTTTACGGCACCGAGATGACCGACAAGGAGCTCAAGGGTCTGCAAGGCAACTTCTTCCGCAACGTTTACCGTTTGCTCATCGACAAGGAGAAGGGTCCCCGTCTCTATTTGTTCCTCTATGCAATCGAGGCTGACAAGTACGTAGGCCTCCTCGATTTCTCCTATCCGCAAACCGCGGAAGAGATCGCTGCTGACACCCCCTGCGAAGAGTGCGCTCCCGTAGAAGAAGCCGCTCCCGAAATTCGCGAAGCCGACCCCGTTGAGCCCGTAAAGGAACAAGTCAACATCGACGACTTTGCAAAGCTCGACTTCCGTGTTTGCAAGGTTCTCAAAGCAGAGTCTGTTCGCAAGTCTCACTCCTGCCTCAAGCTCACCCTCTTTGATGGCATTGGTGAACGCGTTATCATGTCCTCTATCAAAGAGGAATACACTCCCGAAATGCTCGTTGGCCGCAAGATCATCGTCTTTGCCAACCTCAAGCCTAACCGCATTTGTAACGTCAACTCCCAAGGCATGCTCCTCGCCGCTACCAACAATGCTTGTGGCTGCAAGGTCATCTTTGTTGACGACTCCGTACCCGAAGGTACTGCAATTCATTAAAGTTTGAAGCGGAACGATACGGGAGAAGAGAGGACTCTTGCAAGAGTCCTCTCCTCCCCCGAACCCCCTCCTCTTTCAGAACCTTCACAAAACGCAGACCGCCGATAACCCACCCACGTGGCGGATTTTCGGCGGTCTGTGCGCTTCGCGCAGGGGCATTGTAGCCTTGTAGGGGACGACGTAGCGAAGCGGCGCGAGCGTAATGAATGACAGTCCGGTGGACTGTCAGAACGTGAGCGTGACCGAGTCGAAGCGAGACCCTCGACGCCCCGAAAAGCAAAAACTTTTTGCTGTCTAATCGGCTACTTTTTGCCTTTGATTGCAGTCACCCAAACACATAAACTCGTTAACTGACGGGACGCCGAGGACGTCGTCCCCTACAAAAAAATTGAATTCAAAAGAGGTTTTTTATGAAACTGAACGTAAACATCAAACTGTCGCGCGGAATGAGCGCGCCGGAATATGCAACAAGCGGCTCGGCGGCGGTTGACCTTCGTGCAGCGATTGAAGAAAA
>JAGBSQ010000148.1 GCA_017631775.1 Clostridia bacterium
GTCTCTCACACACGAAAACGATAAGGTCGTTTTCCGCTCTGCAATGAAGGTGTTGCAGGCCCAGGAGTGCGAGGCAAAAAAATAAGAAAATCGTCACACGCGCACATTTCAAAAAAACATCGCATATATTGTAGTACCACATTTGGTGGGGAAAGGATACATCGCGATGAAAATGATAGTATGGCGCGCTCCCAAGTTCTTGGCACCGCTTCTCCAAAAGCTTTTTGGCAAAAGCAAACCGAAAAAGAAGAAAGAATAAAGAAAAAAGATGCAAGCAAAAGCTTGCATCGTTTTATATTTCAAACCCCATATTTTCAATATACGCCTGCGAGAAAACGGGGGAGAAGGAAAGCTCTACGGTCTCGGTTTCTTTGCAAAGAGTGTCGAGAGCGGTTTGGCTTTCTTCTTTCAGTAAGCAAAGTCTTGCGCCTGCCAAGGCGGTGTTGCCAACAATTTGTGTGCGCGATAAGAGAATGGGGGAGAGCAATCCCGTTCGTGCCGCACGTACAGGACTCATATAATAGCCCAAGCCGCCTGCTAAAAATACGCGCGAGATTTCACCCATGTCAACGCCGCAATGCGCTGTGAGCGCCTCTACGCCTGCCGCAATGGCAGCTTTGGCAAGCTGGAACTGTCGCACGTCATCCTGCGAGAGATAAACGTCGGGTGTGAGATAAAAGCAATCGTCCTCTAAATAGCGAGAGAGGGGAGAGCTGCATTCTTCAACAAAGGCACCGGTTTCGTCAAGCATGCCCTCGTCAAGGAGCAGAGCAAACAAATCAATAAATCCGCTGCCGCAAATTCCGCGCACGGGCGCGCCATTCACGGTGGTAAAGCGCAGCTGCCCGCCCTCGCGCCAAACACGGTCAACAGCACCGCTAACGCCGCCAATGCCGCAAGACATATTCGCTCCCTCAAGAGCAGGGCCTGCCGCGGTCGATGCCGCAAAGAGCTTGCCATTGTGCGAGAGGACGATTTCTCCGTTTGTGCCAAGATCCATAAACAGCTGTGTTTCGGCCGTTTTATCCATTTCGCAGGCGAGTACTCCGGCGCTTACGTCGGCGCCGAGATTCGCGCTGATAGAGGGGAGCAAACGCACGCGAGGAGCATCAATTCCAATCTCTGCACCGGCAAAATATCGGGTCTCGACAAAGGCAGGGGTAAAGGGGTAAGAGCCGATGCCTGTGGGGTCAACGCCAATAAAGAGGTGGAGCATTGTAGGGTTACCGGCAACCAAAACCTCGTCAATTTGCGCACCTGTGCGCAAAAATTCAAATATGAGGCGGTTGGTGGCATCTACAACGGCTTGGCGCATGGCCTCGCCCTTGCCCTCTGCAAAAGCGGTAATGCGGCTAATGACGTCGGCACCAAATGCGCCCTGCGGATTGAGAGCCGATGCACGCGCCACCGTTTCGCCGGTTTCTTTATCAACAAGACACGCGGCAAGCGTTGTTGTGCCAAGGTCAAGGAGCATTCCTGCCGGTTTGTTTTGAAAAGAGGAAAGGGAAGAGACCTTCCAAAGCTCGTCCTTTGTATCCTCGTCTAAAAGAATGACCAAATCAGACGTCAGCAACGTGTGACAGGAAAGCACCGTTTGGTATTCTTTGGCATCTGCCGTGCGACACTTAACGGCGCACTTGCCGCAGCTTCCACGTCCGCCGCATGCGGCAGGAATAAAGAAGCCGTTTTGCGTGAGCACTTCCAAGAGGTTTGTGCCGTGAGGAACGGAAAATATGAAATTGTGGGGCAAAACGGTAATCGTGTGTGTCATAAAATGCCTCCAACGTATTTCTTCTGTTTCGATTATACCACACACGTATGGTTTTTGCAAGAGCAACAGGAAAATTTGGCTAAAGCAAAACAGCCGCACTCATAAGTGCGGCTGAAATTGTTTGTTTCATTTTAGTATTCCTTCTTCCAAGTTCTATGTACGAGTATCCAATGAAAGAAATCGATAATAAAGTAAAGTCCTGCGAATATCACAAAGGCGAGCAGTATTGACAATATTTTGACGATAAAGGGAACGGGAACACCGATAACGGTCAAAATCGAATAAAGGAATGCCAACGTAAAGAATGCAAAAAGCTCTGCCAAAAAGTGTGGGAATTTAATGATGTATTGCCATTCTTCCTTGAGGTTCAGCTTTTCTGTGTTTACGGCTGCCAAATATTCTCTGCGCAAGTCGGGGTTCTCGAGCCGTTTGTTGTAAATTCTGATTAAGATGATTGCAAGGGGAATGCCAAACGAAATAATTTGTCTGATAAGGAGCACCTTAAAAAAGTTTGCAATCAACGAGATGAGACTAAAACCAATGAGGTATATGACGATGCAAATGAGGGTATATAGGATGATGGAAGTCAGCTTTTTGAAGTATAGTTTCTTCATAATTTGTCCCTTTCCTTTCAAGTGTGATTTCAGTATATCATATCCTCAAAAGTTTGTCAACAAAATGCAACCAATGGTGTATACGGAGGGATAACTGCCTTGAGGGACTCAGAACCCAAACGTGCGTACAATGCAGTATGATGCGTTAAACACGAAGCGCACGTTATGAAGAATTTTTGCTTGCAAAAATTCTTCGGGGGTTCTTCGTAGTCAGAGAACGGGAAACAAAAAAGGATGATATCCGTTGGATATCATCCATTTTTGTTTGGCGTGCCTTGAGGGACTCGAACCCCCGACCTTTTGGTTCGTAGCCAAACACTCTATCCGGCTGAGCTAAAGGCACATATACGTTTTTTTCGTACCTTGATATTATACCGCATTTGTTTCGTTTTGTCAACCCCTTTTTGAAAAAAAGTTTTATTTTTTTGCAAGAGAGGAAAATTATTTCTCCTATTGCGGTTTCTTCTCAAAGACTCTCTATCAAAAACATTGACAACCACTTTTCATTTTGTTATAATAATAGCAGAACGATTTAAAAAACATGGGGAGGTTATTATGAAAAAACTTCTCATAACCGGCTTTGAACCCTTTGGGGGAGAGCAGATCAATCCCTCGTGGGAGGCGGTCTCTCGCTTGCCCGAACAAATAAACGAATACACGCTATTCAAATTGTGCATTCCCGTGGAGTTTGGCAATGCGGCGGAGTGTGTTCTGCGCGCGGCAAAAGAGATTTGCCCCGACGTCATTCTTTGCATCGGTCAAGCAGGGGGCAGGGCGTCCATTACGCCCGAGCTTGTGGCAATCAATCTGCGCTATGCCAAAATTCCGGACAATGCCGCATTTCAACCCAAAGACGAGCCTGCCTTGGTGGGCGGCGCGTGCGCGTATTTTTCCACGCTCCCCGTGCGCAAAATGGCAGAGGCGATTGAGGCCGCAGGGATTGCATCGCAAGTCTCTTATTCCGCAGGAGCGTACGTTTGCAACGATTTGCTCTACACCTTGCTCTCCCACTTTGAGAGCACGCAAACGCGCGTGGGATTTGTGCACGTCCCCTATTCTAAGGAACAAAACAAAGAGCCATCTATGGAGCTTTCCAATATTATAAAAGGCTTGGCTGTTGCCATTGAAAACATCGATACGTAAACAAATAAACAGGAGAAATACAATGATTTTTGAAAAACAAGTTGTAAACGGATACAAGGCTATGATGCACACGCGGTATGACAATACCGAACTTTCCTTTTACTTTTCGCACAAAGATTTTGAAGGATTTGAAAGAGAAGAATACGCTTTCAAATCTTCTATGGGTCACACCCTGCAGGGATATCTCTATTATTATAAAGATTTTAACGAAGATAGACTGATCGTTTTCGACCACGGTCTCGGCAACGGCCACAGAGCCTATATGAGGGAGATTGAAAAACTCTGTTCTCACGGCTACCGCGTGTTTGCCTATGACCATACGGGCTGCATGGAGTCGGGCGGTGCTTCTACCAACGGTATGGCGCAATCACTTTGCGATCTTAACGATTGCCTTGCCACCATTCAAGCGGACAAGCGCTTTGCAGGCCTTGATATTTCGGTGGTTGGACACAGCTGGGGCGCGTTTTCCACCCTCAATATTGCGGCTTTGCACCCCCACGTTTCGCACATCGTTGCCATGAGCGGATTTGTTTCGATTGACGAAATGATGAAGACCTTTTTTGCAGGCCCTCTCAAGGGTTATCGCAAAGCGGTTCTCGAATTGGAGCGTTCCGCCAACCCCAAATTTTCAACCTTTAACGCCGTTGAAAGCTTGAAGAATTCCGACGTCAAGGCACTCCTGATCTACTCCGCAAACGACCAGCTTTGCCGTCGCTCGCATTATGACATTCTCAAGGCAGGCCTTGAGGAGAAGGAGAACGTTCGTCTCATTCTCGTTCAAAACAAGGGACACAACCCCAATTACACCGAGAACGCGGTAAATCTGCTTGGAAAATTCAAAAAGGACCGCGAAAAGTTTGCCAAAAAGAAGAATACGACAAAAGAAGAAAAACAACAGTTTGTCAAGTCCTTCGATTGGATCAGCATGACCGAGCAAGACGAGGCCGTTTGGCAAGAAATCTTTGCACATCTCGACAATTAACAAAAAAACCGATGAGATTCTGCTTCTCATCGGCTTTTTTTATATTCCGTAAGCACCTGTCAAGGGGTCTTTAAAAATCCCAATTTCAGGGGTGAAGAAGGTGAAAATGACAAGGCTCAGGGCAATGATGCAAAGCAGTGCCAAGGATAGTCGCGGTGTTTTGCAACGGATCTTTTCTTTTTTGTAGAGATGTGTTTCATAAAGGTAAGCGAGTGCCGCCGACACAAAAAAGATGGCAATGTTGATCCAATCAGGTGATTTTCCGATTACGCCGTTGTAGGTGTAAAAAAGAATGGGAATGAGTGAAAGTCCCAGCAAAATGCCGCGCACCTTAATACACCAAAAATCTTTTCGCTCCCGAAAGAAAAAACTTTGCACAACGGCAAAAAGGAACATTGGCCAAAAGAGGAGCTTCATATGGTCCCAAGTCGATTCGTTCACGCCCGAAAGGGGGGCGATCCACACCGCCTCGCCAAGCCAATCGTATAAAAAATGCAAAACCGTGCCCAAAAACGAGGTCACGGCAAAGCCCATCAGTTGCCAAAGTCCAATCGACCGTTCCTTCATGATCCACCTCAATAAACGTTTGTAGAATAGTATATTCAAAAAAGCGGAGAAGTATGCTCAAAATCTTGACAATGAACGCTTGTTTTGTTATAATAAAAGAAGAATAATGAGCAGGAGAGATACTCTATGACCGAGGTAGTAGCCGCCCTGATTTGGCAGGGAGAAAAATTTATGATCTGTCAGCGCCCGGCCCACAAGGCACGCGGACTTCTTTGGGAGTTTGTCGGTGGCAAGGTAGAGCCAGGGGAAACGCCGCAGGAGGCGCTCATTCGCGAATGTCGCGAAGAGATTGACGTGCTTTTGTCGGTTGGCGATGTTTTTATGGACGTTACACACGAATATCCCGACCTGACCGTGCATCTCCCGCTTTTCCGTGCTACCGTTGCCGAGGGGAAGCCTCAAATGCTCGAGCACAATGACATTCAATGGATTACTCCGCAGGAAATTCCCAATTATGATTTTTGTCCGGCAGACGTAGAAATTTTGGACAGGATCATGCAAGAATTCAACAGATAAAAGGAGAGAGAGTATGTTTGAAGAAGTAAAAAGAAATTTTGGTTTTGGCTGTATGAGATTGCCCATGATTGGGGAAGAGGTCGACACCCAAGAAGTAAACCGCATGGTCGATGCTTTTATTGATGCAGGCTTTAACTATTTTGATACAGCACACGGATATATCGACGGCAAAAGTGAGGAGGCTGTCAAGACCTGCCTGACCTCTCGCTATCCCAGAGATAAGTACATTTTGGCAAACAAACTCTCCGATTGGTTCTTTGAAAAAGAAGAAGAGGTTTTGCCTCTGTTTGAGCAACAGCTTGCAATTTGCGGCGTAGAATACTTTGATTTTTATCTTTTCCACGCGCTCAATCGCATTTCTTACGTAAAGCACAAAAATTTGCACACGTTTGAAACCGTTAGCAAATTGCACGAGGAGGGCAAGGTGCGCCACATTGCA
>JAGBSQ010000149.1 GCA_017631775.1 Clostridia bacterium
ATCCAATTCGTTGGCATTATAAGCAAATACGAAAAGAGTAAGAATAACGGGGTTGTGGGACGTCGAAGGCGCCGTCCCCTACCAGTTCTATATTGTTTTCTAAGTCGATCGATTTTCAACCTCGACAAATAGAGGACCTTGGACTTCCCTGTATTCATTATAATGCACAATTCTTATGAAAAGGTAAACTAAAATGATAAAAGCTGAATTTGGAATTATCGATGATTTCAATGAAAAAAACGACTACACGGGTTACTACCCGCAAAAATATAATTGCATCCCGATTGATGACGACAAATATCTAACGGATTGGTGGCCGCAACTTTCCGAAATCAGCACTTTCAATGTGTACAACGAAAACACTCTGCAACCCCAAAAAGCACTTTCAAGATGGGGGACCACAATTATTCCACCACAATCCTTGCCTGCCCTTTTAGATATCGTTATTTCAGATAAACGATATAAAAAAGACAAATACCTAATTGCTTTTGCACAACTAATACATTCTGCAATACAAGATCAAAAACATATGATCCATTACGGTGTTTAGAAACAATAAAAATACCACAGACAATTCCTTGTCTGTGGTATTTTTATATTTGTCACAAAAGTATACAAATCAAGCCATTACTACCCTCATTGATAATGCGTTCAAGCGTTTCGGAAAGCTTTTTGCGCGATTCCTCGGGCATATGTTCAAGTTTGTTATGGAGTCCCTCGTTGATAAGCTCGTAGAGAGATTTGCCAAACAGGTTCGAGCCCCAAATGCTCTTGGGATCCTCTTCAAATTCTTTAAGCAAGTAGCGAACCATATCCTCAGATTGCTGTTCTGTTCCGACCATGGGATTAATTTCGGCAGCGATGTTTGCGCGAATCATATGCACGGATTGCGCCGCCGCGCGGAGCTTAACACCGTATCCACCTGCTTGCTTGACGATTTGCGGTTCTTCGAGGTGCAGATCCTCAACGTCGGGCATAACAATACCGTATCCGCGCTCGTTGACCTCTTCAAGCGCCTTTGCAACCTTATCATACTTCTCTTTCATAACCGAAAGCTCGCGCAAAAGCGAGATGAGTTCTTCTTCACTACCAACCGAAAAGCCTGTAAGTTCACTGATGATATCATAATAAAGTCCCTCTTTCATAGCAAGAGAAACGGTTGCTTTGCCGGTGCCAAGGTCTAAAATATCAATATTTGCATGCTCAACGTATTCGTTTTCTGCCATTCCTTCAAAGGCGGACTTGACGTCGCCTGCCTTTTTGATGTTCTCGGCACAATGGCAAACGGATGCTCGAATTGCCGCACGAATGCGATGATGTGCATCGAGAGCGCGCATCCATTCGGGACACTTGATGCTGATTTCAGTCACAGGGAATTCTTCGAGAACCAATCCCAAAATGTGGCGGATATCCTCGGCATCGAGATCAAGACAACTGACAAGCGCTACGGGAACGCCGTATTTTTCTTCTAATTCGTATGCAAGCGTACGTGCGGCATCTCCCTCGGGGCGTGCGGAATTGAGAATGATGGCAAAAGGCTTGCCAAGGGCTTTGAGTTCCCCAACAATGCGCTCTTCGGCTTCAACGTAGGCATCACGTCCGATATCCCCAATGGAACCGTCGGTGGTGACAAGCATACCAATTGTCGAATGCTCTGTGATGACCTTGTGTGTACCCATTTCTGCCGCTTCTGCGAACGGCATAGGCTCCTCGCGCCAAGGTGTACGCACCATGCGCGGCTGACCGTTCTCAATCGTTCCCATTGCATCGGGAATGAGATAACCGACACAGTCGATCATGCGCACCCGCATTTGCGCGTTGTTATCCAAAATAACGGGCACGGCTTCTTCGGGAATAAACTTGGGCTCGGTGGTCATTACCGTTTTTCCTGCCGCCGATTGCGGAAGCTCATCGCGTGCACGGTCGCGGGAGTAGCCCTCCCCAATGTTGGGAAGCACAACGGCCTCCATAAAACGTTTGATGAATGTGGATTTTCCGCTTCTGACCGGGCCAACCACGCCGACGTAAATGTCGCCACCGGTTCTTTCTGCTATATCCGTGTAAATCGAATGCTCAGGCATTTTAAAACCTCCCATATATCGCGTTGGTACACTATATGGGGGGCTTGCTCATTTTAGAACAAAATTTGAAAATGTGGTGAAAAGCGAAGGAAGGATTGCTAAAAAGATTGACAAAAACACATTTTTATGGTATAATATTTATAATCGTTTATAAAATCATTTTTTGAAGGAGGTGGACGAATTGAGCAAAAAATTGAACTTTTTTACCGCTCTTTTGCGCCCCGTTGGTTACTCGGTAGTCAAACTGAAATTTGGATATAAATATAAGAAAGCGACCGATTTGCCCGAAAATTACATTGTTCTTTCTAACCATGTTACCGACTATGACCCCATTTTGGTTGGCTTGAGTTTTAAAAAGCAAATGTACTACGTTGCAAGTGAGCACATCACCCGTTGGGGATGGCTCTACAAAGTGCTCAACTTTGTATTTGAACCCATTATTCGATACAAGGCAACCGTTGCCGCCTCTACCGTTATGGACATTTTGCGCAAGGTGCGCAAAGGCAACAACGTTTGCATTTTTGCCGAAGGTGTGCGCACTTGGGACGGTGTTACGGGTCCCGTCGTTCCCGCTACTGCACAGCTTATCAAATCCGCTCGTTGCGGACTTGTTACCTACCGCATTGAGGGTGGATATTTTGCAAGTCCCAACTGGGCGTCCTCGGGCAACACGCGCCGCGGCAGACTTTTTGGCGCTCCCGTTGGCATTTATACCAAAGAAGACCTCGCCAAGATGAGCGTGGAAGAAATTGACGAGATCATCAAGCGCGACCTGCACGAGGATGCTTATGCACGCCAAAAAGAGGAGATGCGCCCCTACCGCGGCAGAAAACTTGCCGAGGGTATGGAAAGTCTTGTTTTCCTTTGCCCCAAGTGCCGCGCCCACGGAACGTTAACATCTAAAAAAGATACCGTTACCTGCTCAGCTTGCTCTCACTCCTTTACCTATGATAAATACGGCATGCTCCACGGCATTGACTACCAAACCGTTTATGAATTGAACCAATGGCAAAGAGCCGAGTTGGAAAAAGACGTAGAGAACGCAGCTCAATACATCGCTCCCAATGCATCTTTGTTCACTCTTGCCGGTCATAAGCTAACTGCTATTGCCGAGGGAGATGCGCACATCACCAATGAAGCAATTACCATTGGTGAGGTTACCATTCCCCTCTCCACTATTTCGGATATGGGCATTCACGGCCGCAGAACCTTGATTTTCTCCACTACGGATAACTATTATGAGCTTAAGGTTCCCAAGGGAAAGAATATCGTCAAGTTCCTCTATTACCGCGAATTTGTAAAAGCAAAAGTAAAAGAAACTGTATAAAGAAAAGTAGGAAGCCTAATATGAAAGATAACAAAAATTCCGAAAATCAAATGCAATATTTGCCTATCGGTATGTGTATTGGTATTTCTATCGGTACGGCAATTGGCGCAGCAACCGATAATATTGGTGTTGGTATGTGCCTTGGCGTAGGTTTTGGCACAATGCTGGGCGCGCTCCTTGACGCGCAAAAGCGCAAGACCGTCAAGGAAGAAACACAGGAACAAAAAGAGCAAACCGAAGAAGATCAGCAAAAAACAGAAGAATAAATGCCGGTTAAACAGAAGGCAAACAAAAAAAGAACCTCACCGCGGTGGGGTTCTTTCTCTTTGCTTTCTTCAAAAAATATAAAAAGACAGACCGCTGAAGGTATGGGTAACAAATCCCAATTCAATCAGCGGTCTGCTTGTGTTTTTATTGTAACATATTTTTTATGAATTGTCAAGAGAAAAGGAGAAAAATCACCTTTTTTCGTTCCTTGCATAGAATGATATGGAACGAATCTTACAGGATGTTTTGAAATGCCTGAAATACCGATAGAAAACGTGGGATATCTTGTAGTACACGTCACGACCGCTCGCGGAGCGATCCCCTTGGAGGGGGCGGCTGTGCATATCCGCTCAAACGAGGATGCCGACACCGCGCCGCGCGCTGATATTTTATATGCAACCACCACCAATCGCGACGGAAACACCGAGCGCATTCCGCTTGCCGCACCGATGCGCGAAAGTTCAATGTCACCGAGTGAGGTGCCACCGTTTTCGACCTATCATCTTGAGGTGCGACGCGAGGGATACGGAATGCAAAGCTTTATAGCGCTCCCGATTTTTGCAGGGATCACGGCGGTTCAGCCGGTGGATCTCATTCCCCTCTCCGAAGACGGAACCTCAAATCCCCTACGCCCAGCCGATGAAACGTTTTATGAAAACTCCCCTGCCGACCTCTAATCCAACAGAAAGGAGACATCTATGCCCCAACTTCCTATTATTCCGCAAACGATTACCGTGCATCTCGGTCCGCCCGACTCCAATGCCGAAAACGTGACACTCCCCTTTCTTGATTACATTGCAAACGTAGCATCTTCGGAAATTTACCCAACTTGGCCCGAAAACGCCATCCGCGCGAATATTTATGCTCAGGTTTCCTTTGCTCTCAACCGCATTTACACCGAATATTATCGCACACGCGGCTATGATTTTGACATTACCAACTCCACCGGCAGTGACCAATCCTTTGTGCGCGGTCGCGTGGTGTTTGAGAACGTGCGCGAGATTGCAGGCGAGCTTTTTAACGATTACATCCGCCCCTCGGGCAGTGTAGTACCTCTGTTTGCTTCCTATTGCAACGGCACAACCGTCACCTGCCCGGGACTTTCGCAATGGGGTTCGGTTACGCTTGCCGAACAAGGACTTACCCCTTTTGAGATCCTCACTTATTACTATGGAGACAACATTGAACTCGTGCAAAATGCCCCTGTAATGGGAAGTCAGGAGAGCGCTCCCCTTTACCCCTTGCAGCTCGGTTCGACGGGAGATGAGGTGAGAACCGCTCAATTGCGGCTTAACCGCATCTCTAAGAATTTTCCGTCAATTCCAAAAATTTTGGAAGTAGATGGCATCTTTGCCGAGGACACCGAGGCGGCGGTGCGGCGTTTTCAAGAGGTATTCAACCTCACACCCGACGGCATTATTGGCAAAAGCACGTGGTATACCATTCAAAACATCTACATCGGTGTAAAAAGGCTGAACGATCTTGATGCCGAAGGGGTAACGCTTTCGGACGTTACAAAGCAATACCCCGGTTCGTTGCAGCTCGGTAGCCGCGGAGACGGTGTGCGCAATTTGCAGTATTTTATCTCTTATTTATCGCAGTTTTATGACAGTATTCCTGCCGTTCCCATTGACGGCGTTTTTGGTGAAGGAACACGCGCGGCAGTAGAGGACGTACAGCGCACCTTTGGTCTTGAGGCCGACGGTGTTGTGGGTGAGGTGACTTGGTACGCTTTGACAAATGCTTATCTTGGCGCGATTGCGACCATTCCGCGTCAGTACGTTGAGGGTGTTGCAGTTCCTTATGGAGGAATTCCCCTGCGCATTGGCTCGGAGTCGGATTCGGTGCGGCTTTTGCAGGAATATCTCAACTATATTGCGCGTTCTTACCCCGAAATCCCTACGGTTGAGGTAACGGGATACTTCGGTCCGCGCACACAAGAAGCGGTGCTCGCCTTTCAGCGGCGGTTTGACCTTGTAGCAAACGGCGTTGTTGCATCGACCACGTGGAACGAGATCATCACGCTTTACGAAGCGCTTTATCAAGGAAATCGCCTACAAGACGGTCAATACCCCGGTTTTGACGTGGGTGCATAAGAAAGTGAGGTTTTTATGCCAAGATATGAGAATGAAACACAAGCGATCACAAATTTGCAACGGTATTTGCGACAGCTTTCTTATCACTATCCCCAAATTACCGCGCCACCGATTGACGGAATATTTGATAGGGATACCGAAAGATCTTTGCGAGAATTTCAAGCTATGAGAGGACTCCCTGTAACGGGGCGTGCTGACCGCCGAACGTGGGAAGAGCTTTATACTCTCTACCGCGCGTCGATTGCCGAGAACGAGCCGCCAAGAACGGTGGCAATTCTCCCCTTTGTGGCTGGCGAAATCCTTTTGCAAAAAGGAGACGATGGCTTTACTGTAAGTGTTTTGCAATATATGCTCCGCGAGCTTGGCGAAAACCTTGTGGAACTTGAAGACGTAGAGGTGAGCGGCATTTTTGATGAAAATACCGCACGCGCGGTGCGACTCTTCCGCAAGCAAAATGGGCTTGCCGAGGGTGAGACGGTCGACCTCGTTACTTGGAATACCTTGGTCGATCGGTTTAATCGGTTGGGGGTTGAAAATATATAAAAAAGAACGACGAGGCTTTCTCGTCGTTTTTTTTTTGCGGCGGCACAAGGCACGTCCTGCATTTTTAGATAGCTCCCTTTGCAAATCTTGTTGCAATGTCGCCTTGGTGTTCGTCATAGCCGCACAAGAGGACGTTTGCGGTTCCATTTTCATCGTATTCGACTACCGAAACCGAGGCGTTTGCGCAAAACTCTACACGGCGCAGCTCTTCGGGGGGATAGCCTTCCCATTTTGCGCGCATCAAACGAATAGGAGTGGCATGCGTAAAGATGGCAAAGCATTCGCCCTTGTGGGCATCAATTAAGCGTTCGACCTCGCGATAAATGCGCGCGCCGAGCTCCAATGTGCTCTCGCCGCCCTCGGGATGTGCGCGTCCGCAATCGGTACGCCAAGTGGTGTAGCTTTGGGCATATTTTTCCATCAGTTCGTCATAAAAGCGCCCTTCCCACTCTCCTGCAAAAATTTCGCGGAGTTCGCGGTCGGGAATGATGGGGAGGTTGTGCAACTTCCCTGTCGGCTCTGCCGTTTGCATCGAACGTGCGAGATCACTTGAATAAATAGCACAAATGGGATAATTTTTGAGGAAATTTGCCGTATTTTCGGCTTGCTTGTGGCCAAGCGCGGTTAGGGGCGCGTTGTTATGTCCTGCAAAAAAACGCTCAAGATTGGCGGTGCTCTGCCCGTGGCGAACAAAAATAACGGTGGTCATTTGAGGGTCTCCTCCTTATTTATCTTCTTTTTTTGCAAGCACAAAACCGTCAGGCAACTGACGGGAAAGACGGTTGCAAACACAAATGCGGCGCGCAAATCCCCCGCAAAAGCATCGGCAACAACGCCCGAGAGATACGGGCCCGATAGGCAGCCAATATCTCCTGCAACGGCAAGGATTGCGAACATTGAAACACCGCCAAGTGGAATATTTGCCGCCGC
>JAGBSQ010000021.1 GCA_017631775.1 Clostridia bacterium
AAGGTATAGTTTTGCATATCTTGGTCGCAAAGGGTCTTATCAAAGTCATACATCAATGCGATGGTTGGTTTCTTTTTCATAATATACCTCTTTTATGCGTTAATTTGTTTTGGTCTCGTTGGTTTTTGCGGTGTTTGCCTCTGCCTCTTCCCTTGCTTTGAGGTCGGCAAGAATATTTGCATAGGTCGCTTCATCGATTTTAAACTTCTTTATGTAGAGCACAAAGCCGATCAAAATGCAGATCAGGGGCAGTATCATCATGGCGATCTTCATGATCCAAATTGCGGAACCGGGCATTGCGGCAATGATTTGTGCCTCGTTTGCGGGGTTAGATGCGATTTCGTTTGCAATCATGTTGATGCCGGAAATGATGAGTGTAAAGGAAACAACACCCTTGCTGGCAGCTCCGCCAAATTGGTTGATAAAGGGTTGAACCGCAAAGCTTGCGGCTTCGTTTCTCTTGCCAAGCTTCCACTCACCGTATTCAACGGCATCGGCAAGGAACAACAGCATAAGCAGCTGAATGAATGCTTGCGCGAAGAAGAGGCCAAGACCTGCAACCACGATAAGGGGCAACCACTCAAAGGAGAGGAAGAAAATGATGTAAGAAACAGCAACCATAATCATGGAACCCGTATAGAGCTGTTTACGGCTGAACTTTTTGCGGAAGAGCGGGAAAACGGAAAGCGCGGTGAGCTGTGCAACAGCCAAAACAGCAGCAAATACCATATAGAGGCCTTCATCACCAACGGCATACTTAAAGTAATAAGTACCAAATGCGGTGGTGGTGCAATAACCGATCATAAACAGAGCCATCGAAACAGCCGTCACCATCAACTGATCGTTGCCGATGAGTGCGCGCCAAAGATCCTTGAGAGAGGTTCTCTCCTCTTTTTCGAGCTTGCTTCTGTCTTCCTTAACGCCAAAGATGGTGATGCTTTGGAATGCCCACATGATGAGCGCGGCAATGATTGCAAAAACAAAATAAACGTCGCGGTCGCTCATGTTGAGGAAGGAGAACATAGAAGGAACGTTGAGGTAGATAAGAACCATGGAGAACATACCGATGTTTGCACAAATTCTTGCAAATGCGCCAACACCCTCGCGTACCTTTTGATCCTTAGAGATGGCAGGCATCAAGGACCAATATGCGATATCGTTGAGCGAGAAGAAGATGCTAAAGAGCAAGTAGGTAACGCCAAGCAGAATGATATGTGCGGTCTCGCCCATGCGGAAATTGTGGAACATCAACACACTCAAAATGCCGGTTCCGATCATACCAATGAGGATCCAAGGCTTGAATTTTCCCCATTTTGTTTTTGTACTGTCGACGATTGCACCTACAAAGGGGTCGATTACGGCATCAAAGATGCCAAAAAGTGTCAGCATAATACCGATTACGGCAAGGCCGCCATCCGAAAAGCCGACTACGTCGGTAAGATGCACCAAGAGGTACATACTAACCAAGGAATACAGGGCGTCTCTGCCCACGGTTCCCAAGCCGAAACATATTTTGTTTCGTTTCATTTGCTTATCCATTTTGAATAGTTCCTTTCTCGTTTTCTGTTTTTTCAATCAAATACAGGGTACTTCCCCAGTCGCCCAAAAGGCGGAGATCTTTGTGATATCCCGAGCCACTGTATTGCATAGCCAAGGGAATGCCGCTCTCAAGTCCTGCCCCCGTTACCGTGTAGGTTTCAACACCGTCTTTCATAGAAAAATGTGCATTGACAAAGCGCATCAATGCCCCGTCTGCCTTGACGGTAATGGGAAAGACGTGCTTGATAAGAGAGCCGAAGCGAGAGATTTTGAGGCGTTGCTCAACAGTTTTAACAGTGTAGGTCGCATTCTTTTCGGTGCCGAGCACGCGTAACGTGTCTCTTGCGGGGCTTGTGTGATATTCCAAATTGTAAATTGCCGCAATCGTTTCATCATCACGGCTGATCTGCCAGCCTGCCCTTTCTTTTCCTGCATCAACACACGCCAAGCGGCCGTATTGCAAGGTCTTGCGGTGTGCTTTGTAAAAGGCAATTTGTCGCTTGATCTGTCTTCTTTCATCGGGTGTCAGCTCGCCAAAATCAAGTTCATAGCCAAGCACGCCAAAGGTTGCCACGTTAAAGCGCGTTGCAAGGGGGGCATCGCGCAGGGTTTGCTGATTGGGGGTCATGGAAACGTGGCAAGACACGCACGAGGGCGGATAGAAGCAGTAAATGCCCTTTTGAATATCCATTCTTTCCCTCGCATCGGTATCGTCCGAGGTCCAAATTTGAGGAGAATAGCAAAGCATGCCAAGGTCAAAGCGGTTACCGCCCGACGAGCAGCTTTCAAGAAGAACTTTGGGGTGTTTTTGACAGAAAATGCGGTCAAGCACCTCGTAAAGACCCAAAATGTAGCGATGGAAGAACTCACCTTGATTTTTGAGCGTGAGCGAGTACATATCGCTGATGTGTCTGTTATAGTCCCATTTAACGTAAGCGATGGGAGCCGACGAAAGAACCGCATCTAGGGCATTTACAATATAGTCGCGCACATCTTGGCGTGTCAGGTCGAGAACCAACTGATTGCGGCCGTAGCTCGCCTCTCTGCCCGGCACGCGAATTGCCCATTCGGGATGCGCGCGAAAGAGATCACTATCCTCATTTACACATTCCGGCTCAAACCAAAGTCCGAATTGCATACCCATTTGGTTGATTTTCTTCGCCAAGGCGGCAATACCACCGGGGAGCTTTTTTGTATTGACCGTCCAATCACCAAGTCCTGCGGTGTCGCTGTTGCGCTCACCGAACCATCCGTCATCGAGAACGAACATCTCGACGCCCAGCCTTTTTGCCTTCCGCGCAAGGGCTAGGAGCTTGCGACGGTTAAAATGGAAGAAGGTTGCTTCCCAGTTGTTAATAACAATGGGTCGCTCGCTACCTTGAAAATCCTTGCGGATGATGTGGCTATTGACAAAATCGTGCATATTTGCCATGAGCGCATTGGTGCCGCCCAAGGTGTAGCTCATTACCGCCTGCGGTGTAACAAAGTCCTCACCGCTCTTCAGCTTCCAAAGGAAGCAATGCGGATTGATGCCGCTCATTACGCGCAAGGTATCGTGGTTGCCCATTTCAACGGCAGAATAATGGTTGCCGCTGTAAATGAGGTTGAAGCCAAGAACCTCGCCCCACTCCTCACCGGCACCCTTCTTTTTGAGCATAAATGCTGGGTTATGACGGTTAGAAGAGTCACCCGTGGTGGAATCGTTAACAAGAATTCCGTAGGACACCGGGCGCTCGTGAATGTGCGCTTCTTTTGCCCATCCGCCATCGAGTGTGAGCATTGTGTAATCTGCACGCGGCAAATCGAACATAAAGCTCATAAATTTGCGAATGTAAATGTCGCCCTCGCCACCGTTGCAAAGCTTTGCACGGCGTGCAATGACGTTGCATTCTTCAAATACGGTGTAAGAGAGTTCAAGTTTGAGGTTGGGATATTTTTTGTCGGCAAGCACAACCGTTAAGGTGTCACCGTTGCCGGTGGCAAACGGGAGTGCCTCATTT
Source organism: Clostridia bacterium (assembly GCA_017631775.1). The sequence continues at coordinate 3,540 of JAGBSQ010000021.1, forward strand.
GTGGCAGGCGTGCCCGAAATGCTGTGACTTTGGTAAACAAAATCGGTTACAAAAGAACCATCCTCGAGGATGACCTCGATAGGAGAGTGACGGAAGTCACCCTTGCCAATGCCGGAATACTCTTGCGGAAGAGTTTCGAGCGAATATGCCGCATCTTTATCGTCATACGCCACCGTTGTGCCAAGCATAATGGTGTTTTTCAATGCCATTGCTTCGGCATCATCGGAGGAAATTTTCTCTCCGTAATGAATATGCTCGAGATGTCCACGCGAGGTAACGCGGAATAGATAGCTCGTATCTTTCGTTTCCAAAAGGAAAACGCCGTTTTCTATTTTAATCATTTTTCAATCTCCAAAAGTCTAAATTCAAAGGGTTTTAGAGTATCGATACTGTTTTGTTGATAGCTGCAAGCAATCAGCTTTGCATTCTTATTGACAACGGTAGGCATTTTTGTGCACTTGCCGCTCATATTACAAACCGAAATCAAGGTTTTGCCATCGAGCTCGCGTGCAAAAACGTAAACCTCGCGTCCCTCGTAAAGAGAGCGGAAGGAACCGTTGATGAGAACCGGATGTGTTTTGCGCAATTGGATCATTTGCTTCCAAAATGCGAGTACGCCGTTAGGATCTGCTTTTTCGGTTTCTACGTTGACCTCGGTATAGTTGCCGTTGACCTTGAGCCAAGGCTTGCCGCTCGAAAAGCCCGCATTCTCCCCTTTTGTCCATTGCATGGGGGTGCGTCCGTTGTCGCGCGAGGTACGTTGGATCATCTTCCAACGAATACCCTTGGGAATGCCAAGCTTGGTAGCCATAGCGTAAATGTTGTGGCTTTCGATGTCTTTGACCTCGTCAAGATTTGCAAAATCGCCATTGGTCATGCCGATCTCTTGACCCTCGTGCATATAAGGGGTGCCGCGCAGGGTCATTTGAAGACCTGCCATCATTTTGGAAGCCTCTTTACGATATTCGCCAAGATCGTCAAATCGGGAAATAAAGCGCGGTTGGTCGTGATTTTCAAAATAGCACGCATTCCAATCAAGAGCCGTCTGCCATTTGGTAAGGCACTTCATCAATTTGCGGGGGCGCAGCTTTGTTTTGAACCATTTTACAATCACTTGGTCGCATTCCATGTGTTCGAATGCGAATACCATGTCAAGCTCTTCTCTTTCGGGATCGGTAAGGTCGCGCGCCTTGGGAACGTCAACGAACACCGTTTCACCTACGGTGAATGCGCCATAGGGGGCAAGCACCTCGCGGTTGAGGGTTTGCAGAATTTTGTGACAACCTTCGGTAGAAAGATAATGCTCTTGGCCTGTCAGAATTGCGCGAGGACGTCCGTTTTCGAGAGAATTCTTATGAATGACGTTGATAACGTCGCAACGGAAGCCTGCAACGCCCTTATCCAACCAAAAGCGCATGATTTTTTTGATTTCTTCGAGAACCTCGGGGTTATCCCAGTTGAGGTCGGGTTGCTTTTTGGAGAAAAGATGCAGGTAATATTCATCTTCACTATCCCCAAACTTTGCCCAGGGACATTCTGCAAAGAAGTTGCCCCAGTTGTTGGGCAGCTTGCCGTTTTTGCCCTTTTTGATGATGTAATAGTTCTTGTATTTTTCCTCGCCGGCGAGTGCACGGCGGAACCATTCGTGCTCATCGGAGGTGTGGTTGATAACAAGATCCATCGAAATGCCAATGCCGCGCTCTTTTGCCTTTGCAACAAGCTCGTCAAAGTCTTGCATTGTGCCAAACTCAGGCTGAATTGCGGTATAATCGGCAATATCATAGCCGTTATCGTCATTGGGACTGACGTAAACGGGAGAGAGCCAGATCATGTTTGCGCCAAGCTCGGCAATGTGATCAAGCCCTTCAATAATGCCGCGAATATCCCCCACGCCGTTGCCGGTGGTATCCTTGAAGGAACGCGGATAGATTTGATATACAACTGTATCCTTGCGGTAAGCCATAGTTTTATCTCACTTTCAATTTGTTCGCATAAAATCCCATTATATTTTTATTATATCATATATAAGTATATATTTCAATAGCTAATTTTGGCAAAAAATTAAAAAGTCCATTCACAACAAAATGAATGGACTTTTTTATTGGTGGAGACAATAGGAATCGAACCTATGACCTCTTGCATGTCAAGCAAGCGCTCTAACCATCTGGGCTATGCCTCCAAGGACGAAATACTGAAAAACAAGCGTTTTTATCGTATTTTGTGTATGTTTCTTGAGTCACAGAGCAGTTTTTTCAACCTTTTACTGTCTCATCAGTTGACCTAAAATTGACCTAAAGTTGACCTCTCTGTTGACCTCGTTTATTATATCATACTCTTTCCCTTTTGTCAATAGCCAAACACGATTTTTTTGATTCAAAATGTAATAAAACCCAAGGGTTTCACTGTACGCAAAATCGACGGGGGCGATTAAAACCACAGAGGCATGCAATTTTCAAGGATCGAGCGGCAGGTGAAGTTTTTAAATACCAACTTGAATTTCGAGTATATAAATTCAGATCGGCCAAAAGGGCGATGTGAATTTAAAGCGCATAATCCTCATGAGTGGGGATGGTACTTGTGTCGCAATTAAGCGACACAAGTAATGCGCAAAGGGGTTGACAAATCATTGTACTTGCTTGAGTTGTTGCTTTTCTGTTTCAAACAACTTGCATACCTTTGTATGATATTCCTTTTTGCGCTCCCCACCATAATACAAACTGGGGTTTACAACAACATATTTTCCATTATGAACCAGCTCCATGCTGTCGACATCATTGAAAAAGCCAACTGCCAATTCTCCATTTATCCGAAGTTTTAACAATTGCTTTCGTATCCTAGATGTATGCGTAACATCTAATCCCATAATTTCACAAAAGTTTTTCAATTTCATGTATTCGGTATGCTCTATAGATTGTTCAATTTGGTTATGGCACAAAATATTCGTTTGCCTATTGACAAAGGGTATCATTTGCATTATGTATGCCATATAGCATTGTTCTGTGGGTTTTAAAGAGCAATATAACATTCTTGTTGCACTTGTAAAAAGGCGGATATGGTTCTCTCCACATTCATCCATATCACCACGATAGAAACAATCTCTATTGACACGGTGTTTACCACCTTTCTCAGGTATCATTATACCTTGCTCGTTCATCGAATTAATTAACTCTGTGATCGCACCATCATTGATTCCGTTGAGAATAACTCTAATATTTTGTTTTGTTGCCGTAAATCCATCCTTGTTAGTATGTGTTGCAAGACAAAACATTCTTGCAACAATATTAGGCTTGATTCTAGGATAAAGAGGTTGGTTATATTGAAACCTAACCCATACAAAATCCGTCAAATCTTCTCGACGTTGTTTTTCTCGTTTAATGTGCTCTATCTGCTTTTTGGTTATAATTCGTTCGTCCTTTTCAGCAATAATAACTCTTTTCCCTTCACCGGTTATATCGATGAGTTCTCCATCTGCGGTTATAAACGCACTAATTTTATTCTTTTGCATATTCTATCCATCCTCTTAGTCCCTTATTTCTCTTTTAGAGAAAGAGAGTAGTACATAATTTCTGGCAGAAAAAACCTCCGGTATCCCGATCAGATTATGGCTAGTTTTTCTTGAGTTATGGCTAAATTATATCATGAATCAGTCTCATTGTCAATAGAAAACCGCCCCACTTTTTAGTAGTGGAGCGGTTTTGCTTTTTAAATTACGCCGCCGGATATGTATTATAAACGTATTCGTAAAGCGTTTGTTTGTACACTGCTATTTCGTTATCACTGTAGCTTTCGGGCAGATTCGCCCACAAGAGATCACGAATCATTACACTGATGATCGACTGCGTTTCCTCTTTGTCGCGCCAATGATCAAGCTCGTGAATACGCGTTTTGATCTTGTTCAACATTTCTTGAGCAAGCTTTTTCACCTTCTTGATATCCTCTTTAGAAAGCGATTGCCCGCTGATCAAAAGGTCGTAAATAGAAAGCTCCTCGTCGCTATCAAAGCCCTCCTTAACGTAACGCTTCTGTTCTTCGTCAAGATCGTTTACGAGCTTCATAAGATTTTCAAAAACAATAGCAATTTCATCCTTCTTATTGTCCTTATTATACTCGTCAACGATTTCTTGATATCGCTGATAGTAATCAATACGGAGAGGATTGTTGCGTAGCATTTGTGCCAAGCGCTGTTCAACCAACACCTGCAAATCCTTGAGAAGAAGATTTTTATTCTGCACTCTTTCAAACTCACGACGAAGTCTATCAAAATCGATTTTACTGATGTCAAATTTTTTATTGTCGTTGTCGCTTGTGTTTTTCGTTACGGCAACAGCACCGCTGACAATTTCATTGATCTGTGCCATCAGCGAGGAGTTGTCGGCATGAACGCGTTTTTCTTGTAGCTGATCGTAAATGGCGCTGATCGCATTCTTGTAGTGAACCGTTTCGTCCGAAACCTCGCCCTTTTCGATGTATTTGAACATGCGGAACAGCTCGCGCGCTTGAATCTCAAAGCGCTTTTTAATCTCGTCGGTGGCACACATGGCGTTAGCTCCCGACGCAACCAAAGCAAGCTTTGCAAAATCGTCTGCTTCTACCAAGGATTTCAATGAAAATCCGTGTTCGGTCATATACGCATTGATGTCTGCGATTGTACGCTCAATTTTCGCAATCAGCTCGGATTTATCGGGAGCGGGATCGTCACCGGGTTTGCCGCCTTTTTCGGCGGTGTAATCCGCAAGAGCCTGCCGTAGTGCCTTAACAACACCGATATAGTCAACAACAAGGCCGTTGCTCTTGCCGTCGCAAACACGGTTCGCACGAGCAATCGTCTGCATAAGAGTGTGCGCCTTCAAAGGCTTGTCCAAATAGATGGTTGCAAGAGATTTGACATCAAATCCCGTGAGCCACATGGCGCAAACAAACACAATGCGGAAAGGATTGTCGGAATCCTTAAATTCCTTATCCATCTCGCGCTTTTCCATCTTGGTACGGTGCGGCAGAATATCAAGCCCCCAGTTGTTGAACGTTTGAATCTCATTCTGTTCTTGGCTGACGATTACCGCCATTTCGGTTTCTTTCATCCAAGCAATCTTGCGTTCGAGCTCCTGCGCTTCCTGTTGTGTTGCGCTCTTAAGCTCTTTTTCAAGCTCGCTTATCTTAAGTCCCCAGTATTTCTGTGCGAGATTGTACATGCGCACGCAGGTCACCTTATTTACGCAAACGAACATAGCTTTTCCTGTTGTCCAAAGGTCAGAGTAATGCTCCACAAAATCCTTTGCGATAGTATCAAGACGAGGCTCGGATGTGATGATGTGAATATCCTTTGCAAGCTCGAGCTCCAGCTTCGCCTGCTGATTCACGTCAAGGTCTGCCGCTTCAATGGCATCAAGAAGCTCGTCGTTGATTTCGGGATTGGTGATCTGCAGCATATCACTGCGATTTTCATAATAAAGTGGCACGGTTGCACCGTCATCGACTGCGCGCTTGAAGTCATAGATAGAAACGTACGTACCAAAGGTTCTCTCGGTAATATTATCGTACTTAAACAGTGGAGTACCGGTAAATCCAATACGAGATGCGGTAGGCAACACACGGCACATATTGTCGGCAAAGATGCCGTTTTGAGAGCGGTGCGCCTCGTCCGACAGAATGATAATATCGTGGTCGGGGGTAATGGGTGTTGCGTTCTCATCGTTAAATTTTTGAATGAGCGTGAAGATAAAGCTCGGATTGCCGCGGAGCATTTCATAGAGCTTTGCTCCGCTTGAGGGTATGTACTGACGAGCTTTGCCCGAAAGGCATCCGCACGCCTCAAAGGTGTCGCTGATCTGCTTGTTCAGCTCGTCGCGGTCGGTGAGAATGACAAAGGTTGGGCTACCCGTAAACTGACGGCGAATCTTTTGCGCCAAGAACACCATCGAATAGCTCTTTCCGCTACCTTGGGTATGCCAGAAAACACCGAGCTTGCCGTTTTTCAGCTTTCTCGCCTTGTAGGATTCTACTGCTTCGTTAACACCGAGGTATTGATGGTTGCGCGCGAAGATCTTTACGCACTTACCGCCCGAATGATCGAAGAGAATGAAATTTTCAAATAGATCCATAAAGTTCTGCTTGTTGCAGATACCGAGCAGCATGGTTTCAAGGTCAACCGCACCAACCTCGTCCTCTTTGAGACGCTTCCACTCGTGGAAGAACTCATACTTTGATCCCATTGTGCCAACCTTGGCTTCAAGACCGTTGGAGAGCATCAAAAAGGCGTTAAAATGAAAGAGCTGAGGAATGGTAGAAAGATAATCGGTATAGTTGCAATCGTAGGCGTTCTTTACGTCCACGTTCTGCTTTTTCAGCTCGACAAAGAGGAGCGGAATACCGTTGACAAAACCGACGATATCGGTTCTGCGGCGGTAAAGCTCACCGTGAATTTTCAATTCCTGAACGGCAAGAAAATGGTTCTTTGTCGGTTCAGCAAAATTGAACACGGCAGCATTGCGGGATTCAAAGGTGCCGTCGGGCTTTTTGACTTGTACTGGGATGCCGTCGCGGAGCATGGAATATTTCTCTTCGTTGATCTGCATGAGCGTGGCAGATGCCGTATAGGCGCAAAGGGTCTTGACGGCAGAATCAGCATATTCTTCCGTCATCCAATCGTTATTGTCAAAGAGAGCGCGGCGCAGGTATCGCGTCAGTACGATCTCCTTGTATGATTTTCTGCCCAGTGTGCCGCCGTCGCCCAACACCTCGGTGTTGTAGGCAAACACGACCTCCCAGCCCAGCTTGTCCTTCAGAACCTTTCCCGCACTGTTCTGAACAAGTATATTTTCGGAATATTCCCAGCTCATAGTTTCAGCTCCTTTTGTATGTAAAGTCGTAATATTCTTATAGTTTTACTGTCTTCCTTAATTTTTTAAAATCTCTTTCCGCGAATTTATCACAAATTAAGAAAAATTCTTTTTTGGATTGTTCTAAATTTTTCCTTCCTATTGCATCGAATAAAAGCGCATGAAAACTTTTTAGAACATCTATTGGTGCAACATCAAATTTGTGATTAAACAGAAATATTGCTTGTTCCACATCTTTTTTCAAAACCTCAAAATGACATTTTGCCGCAATGATTTGGTTATCACCTGACAGTCTGGAGATATTTGTTCCCCAAAAAGCATCATATAGAGCTAAAATGATTTTTTCGTCTGCGCCCTCTTTAATTGTATCTGCAAAATTTAAGATCGTTTTTATTTGAAACAAACAGTTATATCTTCTTTCAAACAGAGCTATTTTGTTTTGCTTTCTTGCTGTAACAATAGAAATATAGATTGCTACTATAGAAACAACAATAGGCACTATTACAAAAAGATAATCAACAATATCTTTTTCTGCTAATTTTTCTATTGCTTTTACTATGTCTTCCATATCAAATTACCTTTATATTTTCAAAAACAACGGTAGCAATGCCATACCCACATCAAAACTTTTATCTGCCAACCAAACAAGAACACCTTTTGCTTGTTCCCACTTGGTTTTCTTTTTGTCTTTGTTATTGACGATTTTTTCAAGCTCATCAAGCTTTGCTTTTATTTCTTGAGTTTCTTCATCTGTAAGCGAGGTCATATCCTCAATTTGGGAGCGTACTTGTTCAAAAGTGATGGAAACATTGACATTTGTTGTCACATTAAGATTAGTTGTTGGAGCATCCGGCAACTGAACTGCGTTCATTCCATATGTGTATACTTGAAGCTTTGCTTTCCACATATTCAAATTTTCAACAATTTCTTGGTAATCGTCAAGATAAGCATATTCCAAATAAGGCTGTCCGTTTTGAAGATAACGCACCTCGTTCAATCCTTGATACCAATTGGCAATGCACGATTGATACTTGCCGTCTATCTCCTTATGCAGGGCAAGTAAAACCCGCTCAGCGTGACCTGCCGCTATCGTTTCACCAATTTTTTTAATGTCTTCATCAATCATTTCAAGAAATTCTTTTGGCAATTCCATTTTTTACACCTCCAATTCGCCGCTCATAAGTTTGGGCAATAGCCGGTCGCGGGCTTGTTTTGCTTGCTCTATAATTTGCGCCTTATTTACGATTGCGTTTTGCATATTTTCCGCAAGAGCATTATATTGTGTCAAAATATCTACTGTTGGAACAAATATAAATTGCTGTTCCAAGAAGTCTTTCCAACGATAATTTACGATGCTGCTCGCGCTTCGCTTGTCGTATTTAACGGTTTCTCCACTATTGCGAAGATATTGAAAAGTATCATACATATATTTTGCAAGGCTTTTATCCTCAAAACGAATCAACTTGCAAAAGCTTGCACAAATCACATCGCCACCGAGAAAATCAATGAGTGCTTCTGTGATTAAAGCCGTTCTTGCGACTCCCTCATTCTTGCTACCGCCTGAAACTTCAAAAACTATATCTCCATCTTGAAGTTTTCGAGAATCAAGATTGCTTTTAGCGTGAAATCTATAAGGAATACTCTTTGCATTACCATGAGTCACATCATATAAATCAGTTCCCCTGATAACATAAGCGGGGAGATCGCATTTTTCGGTAGGTTGATCTTCTCCCCAACCACCGCCAATTTCATATTCGATCAATTCACCCAAAGATACTTTTTCCCACCCCTGCGGTACGCCGTCGATGATGTGTGTATTTTCGTGTCCGGGGACACGGAGATCGACAAACCACTCCTTATAGAGCCGCTGTGCCGCTTCTTCCAACAACTTGATCTGCTTTTGGTTGTTTTCAATGAGGTCGTCGTAGGTGGCGAGTATGTTGGCAACTTTTAGTTGTGTTGAAACACAAGGAACTTTAACCGATAGCGATTTGAGTTTTCCCTGCGTAATCAAGGGTTGAGCTGCACCGCCAGCATAGCTATTTAAAGGAATAGATTTTAATAAATAATAGCAATAGTCGTTAACGAAATCGTTTTTTGATTTAACTACAATAGTATTATCAGAAGCCCAAAATTCGCCTTTACATCTTGACACGGAGCCACAATAAGCACCAACACGACCAAGTATTATCGCGTCTTTATAAAGTGGCTTTTGAGTCATCCCAATGATTCCATTGGAACCGTATATTGGGACATCTCCGTCGGTAGATTTGATGGCTTTTCCATGATAGAAATTTAGAACATCATCCAACAGGTACTCTTTCATAACCCCATCTCCTTCATATTCTTCGAGATGGTTTTCATCAGCTCGTTGGACTCGGCTTGTAGGGTGAGAAGTTCACTATGTATCTCTGCCATGCGTGCGGCAAAATCCACGCCGTCATCCTCTACGGGTGCAACGCCAACGTATGCTCCGGGCGTAAGAGAAAATCCCTTTTCGGCAATCTCGGCACGCTCTGCCAGCTTGCAAAGTCCGAGAACGTCACGGTACTCGCCCTCGCCAAATTTTTCGGTTAGCCAGATTGCCTCTTTTGCAATGGTGATCTCGGCATTCTTCGCCGCAATCATTTCGTCATAGTGTGCCTGAACACGCTTTTTATCGTTACGACCTGCGTGCTCAACCTCGATCTTTGCGCGTCTTTGAAGCTCGGCGCGTTCTTCTTCGAGGAGCTTCAAACTTTCTTCAAAAGGCAGAGCTTGTCCCAAAATCTGCTTATACTCATTCAAAAGCGCGGTATATTTCTCGGTTTCTCCGCGATAGAGCCACACGATCGCGTTCAGATTCTTCATCTGCCACTCGCTCCACTCGTTGAGGGTTCGGTCAACGGCGGTGTAGTAATTGCGCGCGTCGATAAAGAGGACTTTGTCCTCGTTCTCAGCTCTCTTTGCCTTATCAAAGAACCACAAGGTACAAGGCAGACTCTTGGTATAAAAGAAGTTGTTGCCCACCGAGAGCATCACGTCCACGTCGCCCGTGCTGACGAGCTGTTCACGAATATCCTTATCCTTGCCTTGGCTATCGGTTGCAGAGGACGCCATAACGAAGCCCGCGCGTCCTGTTTCGTTGAGATAAGCGTAGAAATAAGAGATCCACAAATAGTTTGCATTGCTAACCTCTTTGGTTTTTGCATTTACACTGGGCAAACCAAAAGGCAAACGACCTGCATTTTGCGCCGTTTCGGATTTGACCTTGTCCACGTTAAAGGGCGGATTTGCCATAACGTAGTCACAGCATCCCTCAAGCTGGTGATAATCACGGTAAAAACTGTTGGCATCATCGCCCGACACGATTTTGGCATTGAGCCCGTGAACTGCCATGTTCATAATACAAAGCTTTGCATTGTAGTCGAGCTTTTCCTGACCGTAGAAAGTCATTGCGGTATTGGCACTCGCGCCGTACTGCTCGATAAAATCAGCAGAGGAAACAAACATACCGCCCGATCCGCACGCGGGGTCGAGAACAGTTCCATGTGTAGGCTCAATAACGTTGACGATCATGCGAACGAGAGACTTGGGCGTGAAGAAAACGCCGTCGTCAGCCGCAACCACGGGAGCAAATTTGTTAAGGAAATATTCGTAAATTCTGCCGATGATATCGTCCTGAATCTCATTGAATGCGCTATTATTAAAGATACGGAGAAGATCTCGGAGAAGGCTGTTCTTCAAGATGGTGTAGTTCTTGGGAAGAATACCCTTGAGCTGCGCAGATTGCTCCTCAATCAGCTCTACTGCATGATTGATGGCTTTGCCCATATCCTCGCTATCGGGAAGATTCAAAAGGTAATCATAACGTGCTTCTTCGGGAAGGAAGATCGCGCTCTTGGATTTGAAATCCTCGGCTTCTACGGGCGCAACTCTGCCGTTACGCATAGGGCGGTTCTTGAGGATTTCACCCTCTACAAATTTGAATCTGCTATATGCGTAGCGCAGGAAGATGAGACCCAACACGGGCATACAGTATTCCTGCGAGGTTACCTTGGAATCCACACGGAGCAAGTCCGCTGCTTCCCATAATTCCGTTTCAAGTTTGCGAATGTTGATCATAATAATTACTCCTTATCCTCAGGAACCATTTCCATAATGTCTTCGATCTTGCAATCAAGCGCTTTGCAAATTTTTGCAAGAACCTCGGTGTTTACATTTTCGTTTCTACCGAGTTTTGCAAGTGCCGTGGTGGTAATTCCGCTCGCGGTTCTAAGATCGGTTTTTTTCATGTTCTTATCAATAAGAAGTTTCCAAAGTTTTTTGTAACAAACAGCCATAATGACTCTCCTTCCAAAAACAATTACAATGTTAATTGTATTATATCATACAACACCCAAAAAATCAACATAATATCCAAAAAATAGATATTATTTTCAAAAAACTCCCCGCAAGCGTGGAAAACACCTGTGGGGAGACATATTTAAACAAAATCAAAGGCTTTTTCGGTTGCGTTTCGCATAGCATCGATGTTGGAGCGGACGTAGTAATTGAGGGTGGTTGAGGCATCGGCGTGACCGAGAATATCCTGCACACTTTTGACGTCTGCACCGCTCTCCAAAAGGATTGTTGCGCACGTGTGGCGGAGGTCATGTGGTGACATATCGGGTAAGCCGATTTTCTTTATGAACTTCTTCATGTGTTTGGTGATATAAGTGGGATCTCGAGGCAAGAGCGGTGATGTGTCGGAGTGAAACAAAAAGGTTTCGTTAGTTAGTGTGAAAAGACGTTCTTCACTTGTTTTATAGTCGGTTAGTAGGGAGAGCACACGCTCTGTAATGGGGATTTTGCGGATACCGGTTGCGGTTTTAGGCAACCCCACGGTGATTCCACTTTGAGCGGTGTAAGTTACATTTCTTTCGATGCAAATGGTCTTGTTTGTAAAGTCGATATCGCCCCATTGGAGACCGAAACACTCGCCACGACGGATGCCGGTGGTTAATAAAAGTTCGTACATCAGGCGTTGTTGTAGGGAGAGACTTTCGATTGCCTTTATAAAAGCCCGAACTTCTTCCTTTGAAAAGGCATCAACCTTATGTTTTGCAAGCTTGGGCACATCTATAGCTTTCATAGGGTTTGTAGTGAGGCACTTTTGCTTAACAGCATACTCAAATATCAAATTCAATGTGCAGTAGTGGTGGCGAATCGTTTGCTTTGAAGGATGCTTGTTTTGCTTGTTTTTGTAGGTGTTTTTGAGATAATCAAGGTACTCCCCTACCCTTCTATCGTCGATGTCTGTAAGGTTAAAATCGCCTAAGTAATCGAGAATTACTAAGAGCAAATAACGTCGAAATGCAACAGTAGAATTTCGATGCTCGTTATTGTTCAGTTCTGCCAGAATCCATTTGGTTTCTACAAACTCTCGAAAAGAAATCGGTTGAGAACAAGAAATTTCCTGTGTTTTTTCATTCTCAGTGCAAAGTGAATTCTCCCAAAGGATAGCTTCCCTTTGCGCACAGGATAGCATCTTTTTCTCACTCATAGGCTTATCGGGATACCACGTTGAGCACTTGAAAATTTGCTTTCCGTTTTGGTCTTTTCCAATGAATGCTTTGAACTTGAAAGATACGATTTTTCCGTCTTTGTAGGTTGGGTAAATGCTTGCCATTTTTGTCCTTCTTTCCCACAAAACACGATCGATTTTTTGACTTTTTGTTGACCTTTGGTTGACCTAAAACAAGGATTTTTTGCAAAAAATAGGTCTAAAAACACAAAAAAGCCCCCAAAACGCACTGTTTTTAAGGCTTTTTCTTCGTTTTTGGAGACAATTCCTCTTGCATGTCAAGCAAGCGCTCTAACCATCTGGGCTATGCCTCCGAGGACGGTGTATATTATAACATACTCTTTTCGTTTTGTCAATACTAAAATTTATTTTTTGCACATTTAATTTTTAGATATTCCTATTCGATTACTTCCATTTGTCGGAAAACAAGAAAAGACCGCCCACAATCGTGGG